>NZ_JALKFU020000048.1 GCF_023242965.2 Frankia sp. AgKG'84/4 | reverse complement strand
GCGGTGCGCCGTGCGCTGGCGGCGGCCCAGCCGACCGGCGTCGACCTCGACGTGACCGGGGCGCACGAGTTCCTCCAGGTGGCGGGCGAGCTGGAGCAGGCCGGTTTCGTCGTGCTGGTGCCGGCCTGGTGGCGCCGGCGGGTGCCGGTGCGCCTGGCGCTGTCGGTGCGGGTCGCGAACCCGGTCGTGGCGACCGTCCGGGACACCGCGATGAGCCTCGACGAGCTCGTCGACTTCCGCTGGGACGTCTCCCTCGGCGGCCAGCGCCTGAGCCGCGCGGAACTCACCGACCTCGCCGCCGCGAAGGTGCCGCTCGTCCAGGTGCGCGGCCGCTGGACGCTGGTCGACCCGGCGGTGCTCGCCGCCGGACTCGCGCACACCGCCGACGCGGGGCGGATGACGGTCCGCGCCGCCCTCGCCCACGCCGGTCTGGCCGGCGGCACGCTGACGGACGGCGAGCTGCCAGCCCCGCGGGGCCCGTCCGACCTGGAGGTCGAGGTCAGCGCTGACGGCTGGCTCGGCGGCCTGCTCGCCGGCGCCGGGCGCGAGGAGGACAGCGACGAGGCGGACGACCTGATCGAGTTCGTCGACGCGCCGGCGGGCCTGCGGGTGACGTTGCGGCCATACCAGCGCCGAGGCCTCGGGTGGCTTGCGTTTCTCGACCGTGTCGGCGTGGGCGCGCTGCTCGCCGACGACATGGGTCTGGGCAAGACCGTGCAGGTGCTGGCCCTGGAGCTGCTGACGCGGGAGTCCGGGCCGCGCCCACCGACGCTGGTCGTGTGCCCGACGTCCGTCGTCGGCCACTGGGCGGACGAGGCCGCCCGCGCCGCGCCCGGCCTGCGCGTGCACGTCCACCATGGCGCGGACCGTCCCGGCGGCGCCGCGTTCGCCGCCCTTGCCGCCGGCCAGGACCTGATCGTCACGACCTACGCGGTCGTCCGCCGGGACACCGCGGAACTCGGCGGGCTGGTCTGGGACCGGATCGTGCTCGACGAGGCCCAGCAGATCAAAAACAGTGGCACCCAGCTCGCGCGGGCCGTGCGCGCGCTGCCCGCCCGCCACCGCGTCGCGCTGACCGGCACCCCGGTGGAGAACCGTCTCGCCGACCTCTGGTCGATCATGCATTTTCTCAACCCGGGCCTGCTCGGCGGCTCCGCGCGGTTCCGCGCCCGCTACGCCGTGCCGATCGAACGCTACGACGACACCGACGCCGTCGACCGCCTGCGCCGCCGCCTCCGGCCCGTGGTGCTACGCCGGGTGAAGACGAACCCGGCGGTGCTCGCCGACCTCCCACCGAAGATCGAACGCCGCGACCTGTGCCCGCTCACCCCCGAACAGGCTTCGCTTTACCAGGCGGTGCTTGACGACATGCTTGAGCGCCTGGCCGACTATTCGCCGGTGCGCCGCCGCGGCGCCGTGCTCGCCGCGATGACGAAGCTCAAGCAGGTCTGCAACCATCCCGCCCACCTGCTCGGCGACGCCTCCGCGCTGGCCGGGCGCTCCGGCAAGCTCACCCGCGTCGAGGAGGTCCTCGAACAGATCGTGGCCGATGGCGAGCGGGCGCTGTGCTTCACCCAGTTCGCCCGCTTCGGCGCCATGCTCGAGCCGTATCTGCGCGACCGGTTCGGCGTCGACGTCACCTTCCTGCACGGCGGCACGCCGCGCCGCGAACGCGACGCGATGGTCGAACGGTTCCAGCACGGGCGCGGCGCCGGGATCTTCCTGCTGTCGCTGCGGGCCGGCGGCACCGGGCTGAACCTCACCGCGGCCAGCCATGTGCTGCACCTGGACCGCTGGTGGAACCCGGCCGCGGAGGCGCAGGCCACCGACCGTGCCTACCGGATCGGCCAGCGCCGGGGCGTGCAGGTCCGCACGTTCGTCTGCATGGGCACCCTGGAGGAGCGGGTCGAGCGCATGCTCGCCGACAAGACGCTGCTGGCCCGCACGATGATCGGCGACGGCGAGTCCTGGCTCGCCGGGCTGTCCCTCGACGAGCTGCGCGACCTGTGCGCGCTGAGCCCGGGAACCGTCGATGTCTGACCTGTCGGCTTCATCCGTCTGGTCGCGGCGGTTCCTGACGCTGATCGACGACCTGGGGATGGCAGCGCCGCTGCGTGACGGGCGCCGGCTGGCCCGCACCGGCGCGGTGCTCGGGCTGCGCCGGTCCGCCAACCTGGTCGTCGCCCGGGTCCGACATCCCGACGAGGAGATCCACAAGGCGCGCCTGGCGGTGCGGACGTTCAGCGGCGGTGACTGGGCGCGGATCGAACGGGCGCTGGCCGCCCGCGCCGGTTACGCGGCGTCGCTGCTCGCCGGCTCCGTGCCCGCGGAGATCGACCGGGTCTTCGCCGCGCTCGGCCTGTCCCCACTGCCGACGGGCGCCGACGACCTGGCGATGGACTGCTCCTGCACCGACTGGCAGCGCCCGTGCGCGCACCTCGCCGCCGCCTGCCACGAGCTGGCCCGCCATCTCGATCACGACCCGTTCGAGGTTCTGGCGCTGCGCGGCCGGGAACGCGACGTGCTGCTCGACGGCCTGCGGACCTACCGATCCGTCCCCGTCCCGGTTCCCGACGGCGCCGCCGGCGCGACCTCGGAGGACACGGAGGCGGCACCGGACGCGGTGCTGCCAGCGAGCCCCGAGGCGTTCTGGTCGTCCCCGGCCGACCCAGGTCCCGGCGCCGCCGCCGAAGCGGATGCCTCCGCCAGCGTCGGCCGGCCGAACACCTCCGACAGCGTCAGCCAGCCGAACAATGCGGGTGTGGGACATGAGATGAACAAGTCCGGCGACGGCGGCGACGGCGTGCTGGACCGGTGCGGACCACTGATCCTGGACGCCGCGGGTGACGTGCGTGCGCTGCTGCGGCCCGCCTATGCGGCGTTCGCGACACGCGAACGTTGACCTGCTGATCAGCCTGCCCATTCCCGCGTAGCCTGCCCTCGCGGTGGCGGCACAGGTGCGTCGCCGAACTGTGATGATTCAGGATGAACCGGCCGGGGCCTTCGTCCGTGTCACGTGGCGAGCGAAACCTCGCTCGCTGGGCGATGCACGAGGAGTGATCGCATGACCACACTCAATGACCTCCCGGCCTCGCGGCGAGGTGTGCTCTCCGCCGCCGCGGTCGTCGGAACCGGCGCCGGCCTCGCCCTCGCCGGCTGCTCCAGCTCGGGCAGCTCGGACGCCTCCGCGCCGGCGTCGACCTCGTCGGACGCCAGTAGCGCGCCGGCCAGCGCGGCTGCCACCACCGCGGCTGGTTCGAGCGGGACGGTGCTCGGCGCGACCAGTCAGGTCCCGGTGGGAGGCGGCATGATCTTCTCGTCGGAGAAGGTCGTCGTCACCCAGCCGACCGCGGGCACCTTCAAGGCGTTCAGCAGCACCTGCACCCACCAGGGCTGTCAGGTCAACGCGGTCGCCGACGGCCAGATCAAGTGCCCCTGCCATGGCAGCCGCTTCAGCGCCACCGACGGCTCGGTCGTCGGCGGCCCGGCCCCCCGCCCGCTGCCCGCGGCCAACGTCTCCGTCCAGGGCACCAACCTCGTCCTCGGCACCTGACCGCCCGCCGGCCGGGTCAGTACACGTCGCGGACGTAGCGCTTGTCGGCGGTGAGTTGGCGGACGTAGGCGGCGGCCTCGTCGGCGGCCAGGTTGCCGCAGGTCATGGCGATGTCGCGCAGCGCCTCGTCGACGTCGCGGGCCATCCGGGTGGCGTCGCCGCAGACGTAGAGGTGGGCGCCGTCGGCGAGCCACGACCACAGCGTGGCGGCGTGTTCGCGCATCCGGTCCTGGACGTAGACGCGGTGGCGCTGGTCGCGGGAGAACGCCAGGTCGAGGCGGGTGAGGGTGCCGGCGGCGGCGAGGTCGGCGAGTTCGTCCGCGTAGTAGAAGTCGGTGGCCCGGTGCTGCTCGCCGAAGAACAGCCAGCTCGGCCCGCGGGCGCGCCGGGCCCGGCGTTCCTCCAGGAAGCCGAGGAACGGCGCTACGCCGGTACCCGGCCCGATCATGATCATCGGGGTGGTGTCGTCGGCCGGCGGGCGGAAGTGCGGCGCGCGCTGCACGTACACCGGCACCGGCTGGCCCGCCTCGGCGTCGGCCAGGTAGGTCGAGCACACGCCCTTGCGCGCCCGGCCGTGACTGCCGGTGAACCGCACGACGGACACCGTCAGGCTGACGAGGCGCGGATCCACCAGCGGCGTCGAGGAGATCGAGTACAGCCGGGGCCGCAGCCGGCGCAGCACCCCCAGCCAGTCGTCGACCTCGGCGCGGACCGGGTACTCGGCGAGGACGTCGGCGGCCTGCCGGCCCCACGTCCACTTCGCCAGCTCCAACTTGTTGTCCGGCCGCAGCAGCGTGCGCAGCCGGGTGTCGTGCGTGCGCTCGGCGACGAACCGCAGCAGCGCCGGGCTCACCGAGGTGACGTCGAGGCGGTGGCGCAGCGCCTCGACCAGCGGCAGCGCCCCGCCGACGTCCACCGTCGCGGCCGGATCCAGGCCGGTCACGGCCAGCCACTCGTCGACCAGCTCGGCGCAGTTGACCGGCCAGACGCCGAGGGCGTCACCGGCGGCGTAGCCCACCGCGGCGCCGCCGAGGTCGAAGGTGAGCCGGCGCACCTCCTTCGCCGAGCCGTCCCGGCTCAGCAGCTGGTTGCCGACCAGCGGCGCGACCCGGGGGTCCTCCCGGGTACCCGTCCCACCGGCACTGCCCTCCGCTGACGTCCGCGGCCGGGGCAGTGGCCCGGCCGTGACCGGTGTCGACGCGCGAGCGCGGGTAGGCGCCGCCGGTGGCGCGGACGGCTCGGACGCAACGGACGATGGGTGGCAGCGATCGTCATCGTCCGATGCGGTGTCGGCGGCGAGGGCGGTGTCGGCGGCGAGGGCGGTGACGGCCTGGTCCAGCCAGTCGGCGAGGGTGTCCTGGTAGTCGGGTTCGCAGTCGACGCGGGGAACGAGGCGCACCCCGCCGAGGTCGGCGAGGCGCTGGTCGAGGGCGCGGCCGTGGCCGCAGAACTCGGCGTAGCTGGAGTCGCCGAGGGCCACCACCGCGAACCGGCGGCCGTCGAGGCGGGGGGCGTCCGCGGCGCGCAGGGTGTCCCAGAAGGCCGCGCCGTTGTCGGGCGCGTCGCCATCGCCGAACGTGCTGGTCACGACGAGCAGATCGCCGGGTTCACCGAGCACGTCGCCGGCCGGGGCGTCCATCGGGCGCAGCCGCGGTGACCAGCCGGCGTCGGCCAGCCGGCCCCGCACCGCGTCGGCGGCCTCCTGCGCGTTGCCGGTCTGCGACGCCCAGAGCACCTGCACCACCCGCGTCGCCGGGTCCGTGCGGGCCGGCTCCTCAGGGACGCGCTGTGCCGTGACGTGCTGGGTGGGGGAACGGTGCGCGGGTTCGGCGGCGCCGGCCAGGAAGCCGTTGATCCACCAGCCGGCGGCCGGGTCGAACGGCGCGTCGTCGGGCAGCCGCGGTGGCGGCGTCCCGGCGGTGGCCGTCGGCGCAGCCGCCAGAGCGGTGAGGAAACCGGCCAGGTAGCGGCGTTGCGCCTCGGTGAGCGGCGGCGGGGTCAGGTCCAGCCCGAGTAGATCACCGAGCGCCCCGGCCGCACCGGGCGCCGGTTGGGCCCGCGTGGGAACCGGTGCCGGCGCCTCGGCGGGGGAGTCGACCCTGGTGAGGGCGACGGCGGCGATCTTGAGCTCGGGCTGGAAGGAGATCGGGTCGACGGCGTCATTGGTGACGGCGTTGATGGCGAGCTCGGCGCCGAACAGGTCGTTCCAGTGGAACGGGGCGAAACAGCCACCGGGCAGTACCCGGTCGGTGACCACCGCCGGCAGCACCGCGCGGCCCCGCCGCGAGACGATCTCCACCTGGTCGCCGGCAGCGATGCCGAGGGGACCGGCGTCGGCCGGGTTGATCTCGATGAACGGGCCGGCGTCGAGCCGGTTGAGCCGCGCCACCCGGCCCGTCTTGGTCAGGGTGTGCCACTGGTGGGGCAGCCGGCCGGTGTTCAGGACGAACGGATGGTCCTCGTCGGGCAGCTCGGCGGGCGGCAGGTGCGGACGGGGGTGGAACACGGCCCGTCCGCTCGGCGTCGGGAACACCAGGGCGGGCCGGGTGCCGTCCGCGCGGGTCAGCGGGTTCTGGCTCACTCCGTCGTTGCGATAACGAATGGGGTTGCGCGGCCCGCACCCGGGCGCCGCCGGCCACTGGACCGGGCCTTCGCGCAGCCGGTCGTAGCTGACGCCGCGCAGGTCGTAGCCGGTCTGCGGGTTATGGAAGCCGCGGATCTCGGCGAAGACCTCCTCGGCACTGGCGTAGTCGAACGCCTCGCCGTAGCCCATCGCGGTGGCGACGCGGGCGATCAGCGCCCAGTCGGGCAGCGCGTCCCCGGGAGGGTCGACGACCTGGCGGGTGAGCGTCAGGTTCCGCTCTGAATTGATCATGATACCGTCGGTCTCCGCCCACATCGCCGCCGGCAGCAGCACGTCGGCGTGCCTGTTCGTCTCCGTGTCGGCGTAGGCGTCCTGGGCGACGACGAACTCGGCGGCGGTGAGGCCGGCGAGCACGGTCGCCCGGTTCCCGACGGACGCGACGGGGTTGGTGCAGATGATCCAGCAGGCGCGGATGTCGCCGTCGGCCATCCGCTGGAACATCTCCACGGTGCCCCTGCCGACGTCGGTGCGCAGCCGGCCCGGCGGCAGCCCCCAGCGCTGCTCGACGAAGGCGCGGTCGGCGTCGACGAGCACCGAACGCTGGCCGGGCAGGCCGGGGCCCAGGTAGCCCATCTCGCGGCCGCCCATGGCGTTGGGCTGGCCGGTGAGCGAGAACGGCCCGCTGCCCGGCCGGCAGATCGCGCCGGTCGCCAGGTGCAGGTTGACCAGGGCGTTGGTGTTCCAGGTGCCGTGGGTGGACTGGTTGAGGCCCATCGTCCAGCAGCTCGTCCAGTTGGCCGCCGCGCCGATCCACTCGGCGGCGCGGCGCAGGTCGTCCTCGGCGATGCCGGTCAGCTCGGCCACGGCCCCCGGCGGGTAGTCGGCGAGCAGCGGTGGCATCGCCGCCCAGCCTTCGGTGTGCTCGGCGATGAACTCCTCGTCGAGCCGGCCGGCCTCGGCCAGCAGGTGCAGCAATCCGTTGAGCAGGGCGATGTCGGTGCCGGGGCGGACCTGCAGGAACAGGTCGGCCTTCGCGGCGGTGGCGGTCCGGCGCGGGTCGACGACAATCAGCTTCGCGCCGGCCCGGACCCGCTCCATCAGGCGCAGGAACAGGATGGGATGGCAGTCCGCCATGTTCGCGCCGATGACGAGGAAGACGTCGGCGTGGTCGAGGTCGTCGTAGGAGCCGGGCGGGCCGTCCGCGCCGAGGGAGAGCTTGTAGCCGCTGCCCGCGCTGGCCATGCACAGCCGCGAGTTCGACTCGATCTGGTTCGTGCCGATGAACCCCTTGGCGAGCTTGTTCGCCAGGTACTGCGCCTCCAGGGTCAGTTGCCCCGAGACGTAGAGGGCGACGGCGTCCGGCCCGTGCTCGTCGATGATCGCGCGCAGTCGCTGGCCGACGGCGGTGGTCGCCTCGTCGAGGGCGACGTCGACGGCGTCGCCGCCGCGTTCGGCGCGGACCCGGGCGGTGTCCAGCCGGCCTGGCGCGGCCAGCATGTCGGCGCTGGTCGAGCCCTTCGTGCACAGCCGCCCGCCGTTGGCCGGATGCGCCTTGTCGCCGGTCACCTTGCTTACCCGGCCGCGGCCGTCGGGGCCGTCCTCGAGGTCGAGGACCATGCCGCAGCCGACGCCGCAGTACGAACAGACCGATCGGACCGGACCCGTCACGCTGTGCCGGGAGCTGGCGTCGGAGCTGGCCTTGGACGCCGACATCACTTCCTCCGGATAGGCCGCGCGCCCGGCGGAAGCGGCCGGTCGCTGCGCCAACCGTAAAGTCGCCGGGTTTCCTGGAGGTCACGGCGACACCGGACGTCCATGACGGGACGCGCACGGTCGGAGCCCGATCACGGTGCTACGCGTGAAACAACGCCGTGACCTGTCCGGGTACCCCGCCCGACGTGCCCCAAGGGTAATGTCCCCAGACGGCCGGCGGGGCAGCTCACAACGCCGGCCAGGGGCGGGAGAGAAGTGTTTTCCGTCGTCGTAATCGCCGGGCCGGAGGCGCCGAAACACCTGATCCCTAACGTCTGCGGCTAGTTCCCAGACATCTGCAGGACGGGCCGAGGAGCCACATCATGAGTACTCTCCGCCGATCAGGACGCTGGATCGACGAATGGAATCCCGAGGACGCAGGATTCTGGCAGAGCCGCGGCCGGGGCATCGCCCGCCGTAATCTCTTCTGGTCCGTGGTCGCGGAGCACTTCGGCTTCTCCGTGTGGGTCATGTGGAGCATCCTGGTCGTCAAGATGGGCGCGAACTCCCACGGCGGCCCCGGGCCCGCCGGGTTCTCCCTGTCCACCGACCAGCAGCTCTGGCTCGTCGCCGTGCCCTCCGGCGTCGGCGCGTTCCTCCGCCTGCCCTACACCTTCGCCGTGCCGACGTTCGGCGGCCGGAACTGGACGATCTTCTCCGCGTTGCTGCTCGTCGTCCCCTGCTCGCTGATGATGTGGGCGGTGCGCCATCCCGAGCTTTCCTTCGGCTCGCTGCTGGTCATCGCCGCCGTCGCCGGCGTCGGCGGGGGGAACTTCGCCTCGTCGATGACGAACATCTCCTTCTTCTACCCGGAACGCGAGAAGGGCTGGGCGCTCGGGCTGAACGCGGCCGGCGGCAACCTCGGCGTCGCCGTGATCCAGAAACTCGGCGCCACCGTGATCGCCGCCGGCACCGGCGCGGCGCTCGGCCGGATCGGCCTGATCTACATCCCGCTCGCCATCATCGCCGCCGTCGGCGCGCTGCTTTTCATGGACAATCTCAGCGAGGCCCGCGCGGACTACGGCGCGACCGCATCCGCGGCGAAACGCGGCCACACCTGGGTCATGTCCTTTCTCTACATCGGCACGTTCGGCTCGTTCATCGGGTATTCCACGGCGTTTCCCGCGCTGCTGAAGAACCCGGCGCTGTTCGACCGGGCGGACGTGGCGCTGAGCTACGGATTCGTCGGCGCGTTCGTCGGTTCGCTGGCCCGCCCGTTCGGTGGCTGGCTCGGTGACCGCATCGGCGGCGCCCGGGTGACCGTCGCGGCGTTCGTGGCGATGACCGTCGGCGGGCTCGGCGCGGTCGCGTCGATCGGTCCGAAGGGCAAGATCCTCGACCATCCGAACTTCGGGTTGTTCTTTGCGTCGTTCATGCTGCTGTTCCTCGCCAGCGGCATCGGCAACGGCTCGACCTACCGGATGATCCCGGCGATCTTCGCCCGGCGTGGCCGGGAGCTCGGCGGTGACGAGGCGACGATGCGCCGCGCCCGCAAGGAGGCGGCGGGCGCGCTCGGCATCTGCTCCGCCGTCGGCGCGTTCGGCGGATTCCTGGTGCCGATCATTTACGCCCAGTCGAACAAGGCGTACAAGACGATCGCCCCCGCGCTGTGGACCTACATCGGCCTGTTCCTCCTCATGGCCGTCGTGACCTGGTGGTTCTACCTACGCCGCGGCGGCTTGGAGGCCGCCGGAGAGCCGGCACCGGCGCCCGCCCGGGAACTCGTGGCCACCACGGGCTGACCAGACCCGAGCTGGCCCGACCCGAGCTGGCCCGACCCGAGCCACGCGGCCGGCAGGTCACAGTCCGCCGTTGAGTGCGCGGGCCAGTGCCGGTGCCGGGTCGGCGGCGACGGACACGTTCGCCGCGACGTGGATGACCAGCAGGACGGCCAGCAGCACCGTCAGCGCGCCGCCTGACCCCAGCACACGCCGCGTGCGCCGGTCGGTGCTGGCGGTGGCCGCGAACCTGCGCCACAGCAGCACGGCCACTCCGACGGCGACGACCGCGAGGACGCTGGAGATGACGGCCATCACCACGTGGTAGCGGGCGAACTCGTCGGTCATCGCGTCGATGGCCGGCGACGTCCCCGCACCGGCGCCCGTCGGGTCGGCGAGCTGTCGGCGGGCCTGCATGAGCGCGGCGGCGAACGGCTGGTCGCCGCCGTCCTCGGTCAGCATGGGGAACAGCGAGGCGAAGGGGGCGGCCGCGCCCTGGAGGTTGGCCATCACCGCCGCCAGCGGGACCAGCGCGAACGCCGTTGTCGCGGCGCCGGCCGAGGCCAGGGCGGCTCGGACCGATGCCTGGCCTGCCCGGAGGAACCCGTGCCACAGGCGAACGGTGAGTGCGACGAACACGGCCAGCAGCAGCGCGGCGATCGCGCCCTTCGCAAGGTGGTAGCGGCACCAGAAGTCGATGACCGTGACGAGATCCCCGGACGGACTGCGTTCGCCGGAGTGCCAGTAGCCGGTGAACCCGGCGCGCAGCGCGTCGAGGAGACGTCCATGGTCGGCCAGGTCGCCGGGGGTGCCGAGGTTCGCCAACGGGCCCGGGGCGAGGACGAACGCGGCGATGAGGACCGCGGCGAGTACGCCGAGTGCGGCGGTCAGCCGGTTCTGCGCGCCGGGCGAAGGCCGAGGCCGGCGCTTCGTGGTGTCGAGGGGCCGGGCGCAGCGGTGCCGGGTGACCGGCGCCCTTCCCGCCCCCGAGCGTCGGGCCCGCGGATCTCTCGGATACGACGGTGTTGTCATGGTGATCACGGTCCCGCGCGGGCGGGCCGTGGTCACCGGAGTGCGCCGGACACCCTGGGGTGTGGCAGGCCCTACCGTTGTGGAAAATATCGGCGGCGGGCGGCGGGCGGCGGGCGGCGGGCGGCCGGTCAGGTGCGCAGGGAGGCGAGGACAGCGAGCACGCGGCGGTGCTGGGCGTCGTCGGGCGGCAGGCCGAGCTTCGCGAAGATGTTGCCGATGTGCTTCTCGACCGCGCTGGCGGAGAGCACCAGCCGCCGGGCGATCGCCGAGTTCGAATGGCCCTCGGCCATCAGCGCCAGCAGCTCGCGTTCCCGGGTGGTCAGCGAACCCAACGGATCATCGCGGCGTTTCCCGGCCAGCAACTGCGCGACGACCGTGGGGTCGAGCACGGTGCCGCCGCCGGCGACGCGAACCAGCGCGTCGAGGAACTCCTCGACCCGTCCGACCCGGTCCTTGAGCAGATAGCCGACGCCGCCAGCGCCGTCGGCGAGCAGCTCGGCCGCGTAGGACGTCGCCACGTACTGGCTGAGCACCAGCATCGGCGCGCCCGGCAGGCGCGCCCGCAGGCCGATCGCCGCGCGCAGTCCCTCGTCGGTGTGCGTCGGCGGCATCCGCACGTCGACGACCGACACGTCCGGGCGCAGCCGGAGCACCGCGTCGACGAGACCGTCGCCGTCGCCGACCGCTGCCACCACCTGGTGCCCCTCCTCGGCGAGCAGCCGGATGAGTCCCTCGCGCAGCAGCACCGCGTCATCGGCCACCACGATCCGCAACCCACCGGTGGCCGCCGGGCCCGACGGCGGCGGCCCGGACGACGCGTTCTCCCCGGTCAGGGGCACGGCAGCGCCGCGGTGATCGTCGTCGGACCGCCGGCTGGGCTCTCGACCCGCAGCCGACCACCGACCGCGTGCACCCGGTCGGCCAGACCACGCAGCCCGTGCCCCTTGGCGAACGCCGCCCCGCCCACCCCGTCGTCGCTCACCCAGACCCGCAGCTCGGCGCCATCGTGGCGCAGCCCGATCCCGCACCGCCCGGCGCCACTGTGCTTGGCGACGTTGGTCAGCGCCTCGGCGACGACGAAGTACGCCGCCGTCTCCACCGCGGCCGGCGGCCGGGAACCCCGGACCTCGGCAGCCAGCTCGGCGGGCACCGTCGACCGCGCGGCCAGCTCGGCGAACGCGTCACGCAGGCCCCGATCGACGAGGATCGGCGGCGCGATCCCGCGCGAGAGCGCCCGCAGCTCCTCCAACGCCTCTTCGGCCTGACCGAGCGCGTCGGCGAGGGTCGCCCGAACCTCCTCGGGTCGGCGATCAAGCTGACGCTGAGCGCGTCCCAGCTCCAACGCCAGGCGGACGAGGCGCTGCTGCGGCCCGTCGTGAATGTCGCGTTCCAGCCGGCGCAGCGCCGCTGCCTCGGCTGTCACCGCGGCGACGTTGCGCGCCCGGGCGGTGTCCCGCTCCTGCTCCAACCCGCGGATCCGCCGGTGCAGCGCCGACTCATCGGAGAGCAACGCGCGCCCCAGCCCGGCCTGCGCGGCGACCAGCCTGCGAGCCACCAGCGGCAGCGCCACCAGCAGCAACAGCCCCACGACAGTACCGAAAGCCATCCGTTCGGCCGGCGAGGTCAAGCCCAGACTCACCTCGATGTGCGACTGCGCGCCCCCCGCGCTCACGGTCAACGGCGACAGCGTCGCGGTGGGCTGATCCCAGTTGCGCACGGCCGTCGTCGCCCCACTGACGCCGACGAACCACCACAGCGCCGTCACCGTCGCCGTGACCACCGTGACCGGCAGCAGCACCAGCGCGTGCGCCAGCCCCAGCCACAACCCCGGATCCGACGCCGCGGCGCTCCCGACCGGCCTAGCCCGCACCGCGCCGAACCCGCCATCGGCACCCGCCGAGGGGACCCGTCCGATCCGCCACCGCTCCACCTTGGCGGCCCACCGCACCGGCGCGGCGACTCCAGCCACCGCCCGCGACCGGGCCGGCACCAGCAGACCTGCCGCCGCGACACACAGCCCGACCAGCACCAGCAACAGTCCGGCTGCGGCACTCACCGGGGCGGTGATCAGATATAGCGACTCCACCAGCACGCCACGCCCGACCCGCCCGAGAAAACGGACACCCGGCCAGGCCCGAATCCTGACCGCACTGGATGACGTCCCGGCCATGGGCCCAGCCTAACGGCGGCGACACACCGTCCTGCCCCGCTCCACCGGGTTGATGAGCGCCCTGGCGCAGGGTCCGGACCAGGGCGCGGGGCAGGTCAGTACCGGCGGTGTCGGACGGTGAAGGAGGCCGCCCCAGCGAGAAGAATGGCCGCGCTCAGGACGAGGTGGCCGGGCCTGAAGTCGGCGCGGACGTAGGCCCAGACGTGCGACTGCCCCTGGGCGGCGCCACCAAAGGTCGCCACTGCCATGAAATAGGCGACAGGAACGGTCAGTGCCGCGGTCTCATCGGCAAGGCCAAGACAGAGCAGGGCCAGCCCCACGAAGCAGAGGGCGTCCCGCAGCAGCGCCGGGGCATGCCGGCCATCACCAGCCAGATACATCGTGCCGACGCTGACAACGACCGGCCCGAGTAGCGTCAAAAGCGCCAGGGCGTCGAAGGGAAGCAGGCTGCGTCTTGCTACCCGTTCGAAATCACTGGTGATCGAACTGAACATCCACACCGTCGCGGGCGCGAGCGCGACCATGATTATCAGCTGGAGCTGTACTGGTTTGGTCAGACCAGAAACAATCTCCGGCAGCGGCACCGTGCCACCGGCCCACCACCAGCCGAGAAAGGACGCGATCGCCGCGCAGCCAGCGGAGGGAAGGAATCGATGAGCTCGCGTGTAGTCAATCATCTCGCGAGCCGTCGTGGCAGGGCGAGGTGGCGTTCCAGATTCTGGGCGCCTGCGCCGGGTCGGGTGGGGGGAGGTGGAGCTGAAGGCCGGTGGCGACGGCCGACGCACCATTGACGCCAAGTCGCATCAACACCATGAAACTAAGATCGCCGAACGTCGCCAGATCCGCGTTCCTGCCCCGCACGGCCTCGAAGCTCGTTGCGTTCAGGCAACCGCGCATCGCCAGGGGAAGGGCTTGGCCAAGGCTATTTCGCCTTGTTCCTCGGTCGTCGAGGTCACCGCGATGGGCAGGCGACCCTCGCTGGCCGTCGGACCGATCCCCACCGGTGGCGTAGGCAGACCAAGACCAGTCCATGCCTGCCGGACCCGCTTCCAGGCAGCGACATTGATGGCATGAGCCGGCAGGTCCTCCGGCCACAGGCAGACGTCATCCGCGCACCGTTCCTGTCCGCTGGGCCTTGCTCGGACGGCATCGTGCCCGAGTCCCCGAACCCCGGCGGCGACGACCAGTGCTCCGAGCACGGACACCCCGGCGATGCCAGCCGCCACTGCGGGCCGCCAGGGCTCCTGCCGGACCGGTGAGAGCCTGACGCCCGCGACGCAGAGGGAAACCAGACCCAGCGCCGCGAAGACGGCGAGGGTGGCATGTGTGGCCCGCGGGTCCGGCACCGAGCCACTGTCGCAGCAGCCTGTCATGTAGCCCATGGCATGCCGCAACCAGATCGGATTCGCCCAGCCCACCGGCAACGCCAGGAAGAGATAAGGCGCGAGCAGGGCGACCGGCAGCGCCAGCAGCGGCGGAAGGACCAGACCGAATGCGGCTCCCACCAGGGCCCAGCAGATCACGCCCACCGCTGACAGCAGGGGGAAGGTCACACCCGGCAGGGCGAACGAGGGAAGTCCGGCAAGGATCACCGCATAGATCACAGCCATGATCAACAGACCCGTCGCGACGGGCACCCAGACGCGGCTCGCGAGCACCACCCACCATGGACGCCAGACGATCATGCGTCCCCAGAGGCGCCGGATGGTCGCCATCTCCCAGGCGGAACAGAATGCCACCAGCGGCGCTACGAAGTTCAGCGCATTATGGGCGCCAATCGCCCGACCGACCGCATAGCGTTCGCTGGTGATGTTCTCCACCGCGATCTCGTAGGCGACCCACGCCACTGGAAGGGCCAGGAGAATAGCAGGCTCGCGGAATGGAGAGCGATCAAAGAAAAGAGCGGGGCGTGGCCGACGACGATCGGATGCGGTGAAGCGCGCCGCGTCAGCGGTCACGGAGGGCCTCCGCAAAACTGGTGACCAGCTCGTCCTCGTGTTCACTTCGGAAAAAAACATCGAGCGAGTCGTCGAAACGGATTTCTCCTTGATCGACGACGAGGAGGCGCTCGAAGGGCGACTGCACGTCTGTCGCTGTGTGAGACGTGATCAGTAGACCGGTTCCGCGGCTTACGAGCTCGGTCAGCACCTTGGTGACGGAGGTTCGCGCCAACGGGTCGAGTGAGGATGCCGGCTCATCGAGAAGAAGCAGGTCCGGCCTCGTTACCAGGGCGCACGCGATGCCCAGCCTAGCTCGCTCGCCGCCGCTGGTCTGACCGGCGGGCCGGGAAGCCAGTCGTTCGAGGTCGGTGAGGCGCAGCGCGTCCGCCACGCCGGCCGCCGCGTCTCGGCGAGACATCCCGGAGAGCCAGCCCGCGTACCGAACCTGCTGTTCGAGTGTGAAGTTTGGCAACGCCGGCGGAAACTGCGGACCGAAGCCGATGCGTCCGCGCCGGACCACTCGTCCGGCGGTCGGTTTCAACAGGCCGCCCATCAGCCGCAAGATGGTGGACTTGCCAGCTCCGTTAGGGCCGATGATGACGGTGGGGCGATCGTCCAGGGCGAGGCTGAGGTGCTCGGTGACGAAGTCGCGACGCCGACCATAGCGAAACGAAACATCTCGTAGCTGCATGTGGGTGAAGTGCTCCTCTGCCCGACGAGAGCGGGGCCCGTCGGCTACGCGCGGCCAACCAAAAAGCGCAGAATATCATGTAACATGGCGCGGACCTGTGGCCACAGGTCCGCGCCACGCCTAGGCTACGTCAATATGCAGCCTTGACCGGATTGGCGGATATTGTACCAAAATCATAGTGAAGGTAGCGGTTGAAAAACGTCCCAGTCGCCGTCGGCACGCCCCAATCGACAGTCGGCTGCTGATAGGTGCAGCTGTTCACATTCCTGGTGCCGTAGCTGTCGTCAGGAAGTGCGGTTCGGGAACGGCGCAGCTCGACGTTCAACGAGAAGGTCGCGCCATCATCGCGCGAGCACCCGCCGAGCGTCGCCGTCGTGTAGTTGGCGTCGGTGTGACGGTCGGTCCAGCGCCGCGACTCATACTTGGTCGCGACGTGCGACAGCGAGCTCTGCCAGCTACCCTCGGCATGAGCCGCGGAAGGCGCCACAGCCAGGCCGATGAGAGTACTGGCCATCAGCGCGTTGCGCCGCCGCCGGTTAGCGGCCGGCGGATCGCCGGCACCGTCGTAGTTGGCCACAGACCAGCGCAGATCCATACATGCCTCGCAGTTCGCTCGATCATGATTGAATAGGCAGTCCGGATAGACTGCCGAACAGGGGTGGAAGCGGCCGGATATCCGCCGTGAGCGCTGTGCGCGCCACGCGGCTATGCGACCAGGGCGCGTGTGGGTAACGGTCTCAGTGGGTGGGCCTCGGGCCAGTTCGCTGACGACTCTGCCGGGTTCCTGTCGCACGAGTGCGAGTGTCCTTAGCTGCCTGCCTGCTCGGGATTCTTGGTGGAGAACAGTTCGCCGATAGGTGGACGGGCAGGTAGGTGAATCCGTCTAGGCGGTGTGACTGGTGTTCCTGCCTTCGTCGCCGGCGGCCGCGGCGGGTGGGACAAATGAATACGTCTTGGTGCGCGGCCGTAGTTGACCGAAGAACGCGACGGCTCGGCAGATCAACAAATCCGCGCTGAATTCGACTATTTCCGTGCCAAAGAGGGCTGGCGTGCCGGTGGAATCGCGGATCACCCAGGTCAGCAGGGCCTGACCGTGGTGGATGTCAAGATCGCTGAGGCGGTGCAGATCATGCTGCGGAAAGCGAGTGACCAGCTGGCTGATGGAGGTGGCGAGTTCGCGCCTGCCGGCCGACTGCCACCAGGGATTTGAGTACGCCACATCGGGCGAGCAGCACGTCTTCAGCTGATCTTCGGTGTCTTGTGTGGTGGACTTTGACCAGGCGCGGTGAAAAGTATCGACCAGGTTCTCGTAGACGCGGACAGAGAACATGGAATCCGGTCCTCCGGCGCCGTCATTCGGGCTTTTTTGTTCCCCGGTCATGGGGAGAGTACCCGAGCCGCGGTAGTCCGCCGAAGGTTTCCGGAACAGCCTTTCGGTACGGCTCCGGGGGAGGCGAGAACGAGGCCAAAATCTGCGAGGTATCCGAGATTTTCAGTGCTCGTCATAGTACGGTGACCTCGCGGATTTGTCGGTTCGGGAGGACTTCATGAGTCACTGGATCGTGTGTCGCCTCGGACGGTCCGTAGGTAGCGGTTGCGTTCCGGGTAGACGGCGATAATGACGCGGTCCCAGTGGCGGCCCTGGTAGTAGTCGTGGTCTATGAGTCGTCCTTCGACTCGGAAGTTCTCGCTTTGAGCGCTGGCGAACTGCGTGAAGTTGAAGGCGGGGACCTCGAGATAGAGTTTTCGCATCGGCCAGACGTCGAACACGTAGTTCATAAATGTCTTGACCGGCTCGATAGCTAGCCCTGAGCCTAGATGGCTGGGAAGCATCGCGGCGCCAACGTAGGCGGTTCCGAGACCCAGGTCCGGGTTATAGCAGATGACGTTCCCAACGGGCTGGCCTGTCTCGACGGACTCGACCACGAACTGGGCGAGGACGCCGGCCCACAGATCGCGCTCGAATTTCTCGAAGTCCGGTACCGCTCCGCGATACCGCCAACGGAAGCCAACTTCAGGTGAGACGGCCAGTTCATAGAGGAAGCCGATCAGTGGCGGAGTGAGCGTGGTGAGCCGAAAGAACTGGCCACTGCGGGGTGGAGGTGTGACGTGGCCTGGGCCATGGACACGAGAGTCAACTCGGTCGGGAAGTGAGCTGTCCGGCGTCGACCTCACCTCATTCCGAGAGGTGACCGTGTCCCGAGTGATCGCCCGGTTCACATGCATGGATTCGGTCGGGCCTAGGCCGAGATGCGGGGCCGTGCCTCTTTGGTTCCAGGCATTTGTGTACACCTGATAGAGTTCGCCGACAGTACCAAAGGACATCCACTCCCGTTCACCTAGTACCACCCCGCCGGCCTCGGCCAGCAGGGCATGGAGTTCGAGGAGGGCGAAGGAGTCGTAGCCTAGGTCGGCCGCGAGTTGAGCATCAAACGAGGCTTTCTCATGGTTTCCGCCCGCGATCCGCGTAACCTGCCTGAGAAAGTCCTCGCGGGAAAGCATGCATCCTCGATATTCGTCGGAGGGTTAAGTTCCGCCGGTGTTCGAGGGGCGGCGGAAGCGACTGCGTCCTAGTGCGTGACTGGTGCTAGTGAGAATATGCGTCACGGTTCCTACTGGGCACACATTAGTGACAGTGCGATATGGGTGCAAGGAGGCCCGGCGCTGTGGGTGCCGACCAATCGTTTGAGAAGGTGTTTGAGATCGTCGGTTAGATGATTCTCTGTAGCGGTCGGGGTCCTGGCCGTCGGGCGGGTGCGCGCCGG
>NZ_JALKFU020000489.1 GCF_023242965.2 Frankia sp. AgKG'84/4 | reverse complement strand
GTCCTGGGCGCCGTCGCCGCCGCGCGCGGACGTCAGCCCGGGCGCCGAGGACGCCGCGGCCAGCGGGCCGGTGCCGATCGTGCTGGTACACGGGATCGCGGGCAGCACGGCGGACTGGGCCGCGGTCGTTCCCGACCTGGCCGCCGAGCGTCGGGTCGTCGCCTACGACCAGCGCGGCCACGGCACCAGCGGGCGCGCCCCGGGCGGACGCGCGGACTACACGTTCGATCTGCTGCTCGCCGACCTCGGCATGCTCGTGGACACCCTCGGCGCCGAGCGGATCGACCTCGTCGGGCACTCGATGGGCGGCGTCATCTCGCTGCGGTACACCCTCGACCAGCCCGGCCGGGTCCGGTCCCTGGTGCTCGTCGACACCGCCGCGGCCCCCGCGAACGCCACCGGCCCCGTCGCCCGCCGGATGGTCGGCGTGGTGCTCGACCGGATCGCCGAGTTCGCCTCCTCCCGCCGGAGGTTGACCAGCGGCGAGGACGTCGAGGCCACGCGGCACGAGACGAACCCGGCGCAGCGGCAGGTCACCTCACTCACCCGGGTGGACCCGGACGCCCTCGCCGCGTTCGGCCAGGAACTCGGCGACTACCCGTCGCTGGTGGGGCGCCTCGGCGAGATCAGCGTGCCGACCACGGTGATCGTCGGCGAGCAGGACGGGGCGCTGCGCGACTCCGCGCGCACGATGGCCGACGCGATCCCCGGCGCCCACCTCGCCGTCATCGCCGACGCCGACCACAGCCCGCACGCCAGCCGCCCCCTGGCCTGGCTGTCCGCCGTCGACAGCCACCTCACCCGCCTCGCCACCGCCCCGCACCCCGGCAACGACCCACCACCGACGTCCTGACCCACCGCGACCGCCCCCATGCGCCTGGGCCGACGCCAGGAGCACGAGCGGCCACCCGTCGTAGGAGATCGCGTCCTAGACTTCGTCCCATGCCGAGTATGAGTGTGTCGGTGCGGGCGGAGACGCTGGAGGCCGCGCGGGCCGAGGCCGCCGCAGCCGGGCTCACGCTGTCGGCCTGGGTCGAGCGGACCCTGGCCGAGGCGGTCTGGACGCGCCGCTTCGCCCGCCAGCAGGAGCGCAACGCGGCACTGGGAGTCACCTCCGACTCCCTGACCGGCGATTTCGCCCGCCTCGAGGAGCTGCGACGCCGTGCGACAGGGTGAGGTGTGGGCGCGGGCAGACGCTCCCGCGCACGCGCTGATCGTGTCCGCGGACATGTACAACAACGCGAACACCGGCCGCGTCGTCGTCTGCCCCGTCGTGCCGGGCGAGCCGCTGCCGTACGACGACTACGCCGCCGACGTCGGCATCACGATTCCCGTGCCGGGCACGGTGCTGCCCGAACTCGTGGCGTGGATGCCGACCTCAGGTCTGTCGCACCGACTCGGCGCGATCGCGCCCGAAGCCTGGCAGCGCGCCGACCAGATCCTGCGCCGCGTCCTCGGACACTGACCTCGGCCCATCCAACTGACGGCGGCCTGCCGGGGACGGGTATCGAGGCCGTGCGGCTCGACGCGGGTCCCGCGCAGCGCCAGGTGACGACCCTGGGCCAGGTGGATCCCCATGCCTCACACAAGATCAAGGTGGCGCGGACGGCTGCACCTAGCGGCATCGAAACCTGCCGAAAATTTCGCGTGCATGGCCGGGTCCGCCGCTGACGTGCGGTCTGTAGACGACGGCACGTCATAGGGGTGCGTTCACGCGTGGGTCTTCGGACCGGATGGTCTGGTCCCCCACGCGTGGATAGCCGCGGCGCCGCCGAGGGGCGGGTTCCCGGGCAAGGAGAAAGGCGGCGGAGGTGCTGACGATCAGCAGCAGAGCCCAGACCTGGTGTACCTCGTCCCAGTGGGCGCTGGTGGTGGCGACGAACAGCGCCGCACGGCCGGGCAGCGCATACAGCGCGCCGACCACGATCAGATAGACCGGGGCGGCCACGACTCCGATGGAGCCGTCAGGGCGCAGGCGGGCCACCCCGACGGTGATGGCGACGCCGAGGACCCGCAGGGCGTAGCGCAACGCGCGGGAGACCGGCAGCACCGACGTCGTCGCGACGCTCGGATCGTCCAGGACGAAGGTGTCATCTTCGCGGCCACGAGGATCTCCCAACACACGAATGATTCCACGCGGCGAGGCGGACACCAGCTCCACCGCCGCGGTGAAGCGCTCCACCGGATGATCCCCGCGCGGGCGCCCGACATCCTCGGCGGTCTTGACCACCTCGGTCGCGACTGACCCCACCATCGCCGGCGTCCCGACCCAGCCGACGGCCGACGACTGGGCCCGGCGCAACTCCCACGGTCTGATCGAACGCTTCCCGCTGCAGCTGCGGCCCGCGACCGTGCTGGTCCTCGGCACTGGCGAGCTCGGTCACCTGGCACACGCCGTAATGGTCAGGGCCGACCAACGGCGCCACCTGCTCCAGCGGCCCCTGCGACCAGATCAGCCGGTCCGGCAACACCGGCGGCGTCGTCCGGACACTCTTCGACCACGGTCATGTGAGGTTGCCCCGCCTACCCGAAACGTTCGGCATGTGTAAAAAGTGTAGAAACACACTGCATGAAATGCAGGGACTCATCCCCATTGGTCCACCCAGGACGGCGTGCTGGTGAGCAGGGCCACGCGCTGCAGGATGAGTGAATGCTGCACCCCCCCCCCGCTGAATTTTTCGTGTTGACGGGAATGCTGGGCATCGTGATGCCGGTAGCGCAGAGTCGGGAGGTCGAGGAGCACTCCGGTCGCGAGCGCGGAGCCGGCGAGCAGCGTTGCGGTGTCCTCGACGCCGCGCAGCGCTGACCAGCCACCGAGGGTGATCAACAGCGTGCGCCGCCACATCACCCCGGCGGGGTGCACCGGCGGCAGGACGCGGCCGGTTGCCAGCCTCGCCTGCCACCTGACCGCCAGCGCGCCGCGGGCGAGCTCGCCGGGCGGCAGGTCCAGTGGGGCCGGTTCCAGCGTGCCGTCGGGCCGCAGGTCGCGGGCGTGGCCGACCGCGTAGCCGGCGGTGGGATGAGCGGTGAGTGCGCCGCACAGGGCGGCGAGGGTGTGTGGTTCGAGTTCGTCGTCGGCGTCAAGGTTCTGGACGAACTGTTCGATACACCCGCCGAGGGCGATGTTGCGGGTCACGGCCGGACCCTCCCTGGTGCCGTGCCGGCCGATGCTGACCCGCCCGTCGGCGCTCGCTCCGCAGGCATCGAGCACCGCGTCGAGTTCAGCCGTCTCCTCGGGCGGGCCGTCCAGCTGCAGGCGCCAGGTCCAGTGCGGCGAGGTCTGCCGGCGCAGCGATTCCCACGCCGCCGGCAGGTAGCGGGCGTAGTCGAGATGCGCGGCAGTGACCACGTCGACACGCATGTCTGCAGTATGTCCTGATACGGACCGGAGCCGTGTGGTACATATCCGCAGGGATCGGACGATGAAGGAGGCGCATGGACGTCGCATCGATCAACGCGCGGCTCGGCCAGGCCGCGTCGGTCGATTCCCGCGAGCTCGACCGGGTCTGCGAGCAGATCGCCGCCGAGCTCATCGACGCGAACGTCGAACCGCCGTTCCGCATCCCGACCGCCGACTTCGACGTCGACGCCTGGCTCATCTGCGCCGACCGGTACTGGCGGCGGCGCCTGCTGGACGCACCGACCGTCGAGACCGCGGCCCGCTGCGCGCACTGGCTGTACGAGCACGCCGAGGCGCCGACCCACCCGCACATCGTCGAGAAATGGACGATGGGCTACGCCTTCATCACCCGGGACAACATCGAGTCCCGCCACGACCTGACGCTCGCGACCGGCCGCATCGTCGAGGCATCCGGCGGCTCCGCCGACGTCTGCTCCTTCGCCGCGCTCTACCACGCCGGAAAGCTCCGGATGAACTCCTCGTTTGACGAGCTCCGGCAGTTCCTGGAGTCCTCCCTGCTCGCCGTCGCCGCCGGGCCGCACCGCGACACCCCGCTGTTCACCGCCCTGCGCGCCTTCGCCGCCCTCGGCAGCCCCACCATCACCACCGCCCACGCCCTGGAACTGTTCGACGGCGCCTGGAACGCGCTCCCCCGCACCCGTGCCGTCCTCGACGTCTGCCTGCACGCTCTCGTCGAGGCCGAGGAGTTCCCCGGGCAGGGCGAACT
>NZ_JALKFU020000488.1 GCF_023242965.2 Frankia sp. AgKG'84/4 | reverse complement strand
GCCCTGGATGCTGCCCGCCGACCGGGGTGGACTCGTGGCCCGCCCGGGCCTCGCCGCGGCCGTGCTCGGCGAGGTGCTCGCGCCGCCGGCCGCCGCCGTTGTCCTGCACGGCACCGGCGGCATCGGCAAGACCACCCTGACGAAGGACGTCTGCCGGCGCCCGGAGATCGCGGCCCGATTCCCCGGCGGCCTACTGTGGGTCACCGTCGGGGAGTCCCTCGGCGGCGCCCAGCTCGCCGACCGGATCAACGACCTGAGCGAGGCGCTGTCCGGCGCCCGCCCGGCGCTGTCCGATCCGGAACAGGCCGGTTTCCACCTCGGCACCCTGCTCGGCGACGAGCGGCGGCTGCTGGTCGTCGACGACGTCTGGTACCGCTCCCAGCTCGCCCCCTTCCTGCAGGGCGGCGCGCACACCGTCCGGCTCGTCACCACCCGTCAGCGGGACCTCGCCCCGCGGGCCCGGGCGATCGAGATCCCGGCGATGGCGACGGCCGAGGCGCTGTCGCTGCTCCTGCTGGACCTGCCCGGCCCCACCCCGGCCCAGGAGGCCCGCCTGCTGACCGTCACCGGCGGCTGGCCCGTGCTGCTCAGCCTGGTCAACCGGGCGCTCGTCCGGCACGTCCGGGACGGGATGAGCGCACCGCGGGCCGTCGACCGGGTCCTGCGCCGGCTGGAACGCCGCGGTCCCACCGGGCTCGACGTCAGCCGTGCCGCGCAGCGCACCGAGGCCGTCGAGGCCACCCTCGCGGCAAGCCTCGGCCTGCTGACCGGCGACCGGCTCGACCGCTACCTCGAACTCGCCGTCTTCCCGGAGGACGTCCCGATCCCCCGGGGGGTGCTCGAGGCCTACTGGGCGGCCACCGGCGACCTCGACCGTGACGAGGTCGACGACCTCTGCCAGGAGTTCGCGGACCTCTCCCTGGTCGTCGCCTACCGGCGGTCCCCGCCAACTCTGCTGCTGCAGGACGTGCTGCGGACCTACCTGCGGATCCGGGTCGGCCCGAGCCGGCTGGCCGCGCTGGAGGGGGTGCTGTGCGACGCCCTGCGCGACGCCTGCCTACCAGCGGAAGCCGCCCGGGCTGCCTGGTGGCTGCTCGCCGAGCCTGCCGGTGGCGCCGCGTACGCCTGGACGTATCTCGTCGGTCATCTCGTCGGGGCCGGCCGGGTTGACGAGGCTGTCGCGCTGCTGAGCGACCTGCGGTGGACGCTGGCGAAGCTGGGCCGACCTCAGCTCGGCCCCGTCGCGGTAGAGGCCGATCTCGCGATCGCCGCCGCCGCGCGGCCCGCCGAACCGGTGCTCGCCGGCCTGCGCCGGGTGATCCTGCAGAACGCTCACCTGCTGGCGCCCACCGACCCGCCGGCAGCCCTCGGCGCGATCCTGCTCAGCCGTCTTGACGATGCCCCGGAACTCGACGAGGCCCGACTCGCCCTCGCCACGCACGTGGCCCGGCCCCGGCTGATGAACGGCTGGACGCGGCCGGACCAGCCGCACCCCGCGATGCGCCGCACGCTGACCGGCCACCACGGTCGGGTGCAGGGACTGGCGGTCGCCCCCGACGACCGGCTGCTGGTCTCCGCTGGCCACGACGGCACCGTCCGGCTCTGGACCCTGCCCCAGGGGCGTCAGGCGGCTGTCCTGCGCGAACACACGGGCGAGGTGCACGGCTGCGCCGTCGCGCCCGACGGCAGGCTCCTCGCCTCCGCGGGGGCGGACGGCACGGTCCAACTCTGGCACATCGCGTCCATAGCGGACCTCGAGGACGACCCCCCGGTGGCGGGACACGTGCTGCGCGGGCCCGCCGGTGCCGTCACCGCCTGCGCGTTCACCCCGGACGGCGCCCGGATCGTCGCCGTCGGTGCCGACGGTTACCTGCGCGGGTGGGACGTGGCGGACGGCTCGCCCGTCCTTGAGGTCGCTGTCTCCGCCGCCGGCCTGCGCTGCTGCCTGCCGACAGCCCGGTGGATCGCCGTCGGGGGAGACGACGGGCTGATCCGACTCTGCGATCCCGCGACGGGCGAGCCGACGGGTGAACTGGCCGGCCACGTCGGCGCGGTGCTTTCGCTGACGTGCCCCGCGGACGCCGCCTGGCTCGGGTCCTCCGGCTGGGACGGAACGTTCCGTAGGTGGTCGCCCGGCTCCGGCCGCCCCCTCGGCCTGATCCGTGATCCGGCCGGGCCGATCCGCGGTGCCGCGGTCGCCCGGGACGGCTGGCTGCTCGTCGCGACCAGCTGGGAGGGCGCCCTGCGGTTGTGGGACCTGCGCGATGGGTCGCTGCGAGCGAACCTCACCAGCGGCATCGGCAGCCGCCACTGCGTCCTGTCCGCTGACGGAAGCTGGGTCGCCGCCGCTGCCCGCTTCGGCACGATCCGGCTCTGGGACACCGACGTCGACCTGCCGAAACCACCAGCGGCCGGGCGGGACGCGTCGATGCGCGGCACCGTGGTCGTCCGCTCCTCCCGGCCGGTGGCCGCAGCCGGCGCTGACCACGAAACCGTCGTCTCCCCGCCGCTGGTCGTCGCGTACTCCGAGAACGGCGCCGTCGCGGCCTGGGAGCTCAACAGCGGCGAGCCGACCGGGATCAACCACCGCATAGCGGTCGACACGGCGCGCAGTTCCGCGGTCGCGCCCGTCTCGTCCTGGGTTCTCGTCCCCGGCGATCACACCGAGCTCATCCGCTGGGACCCGGTGACCGGCGATGTCGGCGCCACCATGACGGCGGACGCGGAGATCAAGGCGTGGGCGGTCGACCCGACCGGCACCTGGGTCCTCGGCGCCTGCGGGGACGGGACCGTCCGGCGATGGTCGGCCGCCACCGGCCGGCCGTTGCCACCAACGCTCGCGCGGCCCGGACGACGGCCGCCGGGTCCGGTGCTGGCCTGCGCGATCAGCCCCGACGGGCACTGGGTCGCCACCGGCGGCGAGGACAACGCCGTCACGCTGTGGGACCCGGACCGCTGGCCGCAGACGCCACCGGCCGGGGCCCGACCATCCCGCACGGCGCCTGCGGCCATGGCCCGCGAGCTGGTCGGGCATACCGACAACGTCCTCGGCCTCGGCTTCTCCCCGGACAGCCGACTGCTGGCCAGCGCGGGGGCGGACCACACGGTGCGGGTCTGGCGGGTCGAGGACGGCGGGCCCGTCGCCACGCTACGCGGCCATGGCCACACCGTGCGGGATGCCCGGTTCTCCCCGGACGGCACGATGCTGGCGACCCTCAGCGGCGACGGATCGATGCGGATCTGGGACGCCGCGAGCTGGCGACCCCTGACAGTCATGCGCTTCGACGGAGCGGCCCGGTCCGGCGTCTGGCTTCCCGCGGAACTCGGCCGGGGCATCATCGTGGCCTGCTCCGCCGGCCTGTTCCGCTACGACCTCGAGTCCTGAACCCGGCACCGCCGCGCGGCCGAGCGCGCGGGTCTCGGGGAGCCACCGGCCGACGGTGAGTGGGGCTTTTACACTGCGTGCCATGCCCCGGGTCAGCCCGCAGCGTTCCGCGTACCGCTCGGCCTGCCATGGGACACGGAACTCTGCGCTATCCGGCTGGGCCGGTTCGGGTTGGCGCTGGGGGGCGTAGGGCGGTGGGGATGCCGGCGACGAGGTGCCAGACCTCGTCGGCGGCGGCGGCGAGGGCGGCGTTGGTGCGGCCGAGCGCGTCGCGGAACTGCCGTCCGGCCGGGGTCGCCGGGACGACGCCGGAGCCGACCTCGTTGGTCACCGCGACGACCGTGCGGGCGGCGAACCGCCAGGCCTCGACGAGCGCGGCCGTGCGGGTGGCAAGCGCGTCGGGGTCGTCGAGCAGCGCGGCGACCCACAGGCCGATGTCGTCGATGAGCAGCGGCGGCCCTGGCTCGCGCAGCAGCGGCACCAGGTCGCGGGTCTCCAGGGTGATCCAGGACGGCGGGCGCCGGTCGCGGTGCGTCGCGATCCGCGCCGACCACTCCTGGTCACCCTGGTCCGGCGGCATCGAGGTCGCGACATAGACGACCTCGGGTTCGGCGAGCAGCCGCCGCTCCGCCTCCGCGGACTTCCCCGACCGCGCTCCACCGGTGATCAGCACGCGCAGGGGCGGCGCCGGGGCGGGCGCGGGCCAGGCCGTCGGGGTGGGTCTGGCAGTCGCGGTGGGCGTCGCCG
>NZ_JALKFU020000487.1 GCF_023242965.2 Frankia sp. AgKG'84/4 | reverse complement strand
CGGAGCGACACACCCGCACCCCGGACGATCAACCAGCCGCTCCCGATCTACACCACGCAGTGGGACTCACCCGCGCCGAGCCGAGATCGGCCTACCATCCGGCACATGGTGCCGTGCCCGACATGCGCGGAGGACAACCAGGAGCGGGCGCGCTTCTGCTCCGGCTGTGGCAACCCCCTGCCCACCCCCGGAAGCGGCGCGCGCAAGACCGTGACGATCATGTTCGTCGACATCGCGCGATCGACGGACATCGGCGAGAAGATCGACTCCGAGCCACTGCAGCAGGTCATGTGGCAGTTCTTCACCACCGTGCGCGAGGTGATCTACAACCACGGCGGCTCGGTGGAGAAGTTCATCGGTGACGCCGTCTTCGCCGTGTTCGGCATCCCGATCCTGCACGAGGACGACGCGCTGCGGGCGGTGCGCTCGGCGCTGGACATCCGCGCGGCGATGGAGGCGCTCAACGCCGACCTGCAGCAGCGGTGGGACCTGCGGCTGCGGGTCCGGATCGGCATCAACACCGGCGAGGTCACCGTCGCCGGCGGCGGCGTCACGGGCGACGCGGTGAACGTCGCGTCCCGGCTGGAGAGCGCCGCCCCGCCCGACGAGATCCTCATCGGCGACAACACCCACCGGTTCATCCGGCACAGCGTGACGGTCAGCCCGCTCGGGCCGCTGGTCGTGCAGGGCAAGCGGGAGCCGCTGCGGGTGCACCGTCTCACCGGCCTCGTCGACCCCACGGCCGGTCCGGGTGCCCGCGCGCCGATCCTCGGCTTCACCGCCCCGGTCATCGGCCGCAATCGGGAGCGCCGCCGCCTGCAGGACGCCTTCGAGGCCGTGGTCGAGGAGCGCACCTGCCACCTGTTCACCGTGTTCGGCTCGGCCGGCATCGGCAAGTCCCGGATGGTCGGCGAGTTCTGCGAGTCCCTGACCAGCCGGGCCACCGTGCTCACCGGCCGCTGCCTGTCCTACGGCGAGGGCATCGCCTACTGGCCGCTGATGGAGATGGTGCGCCAGGCGGCCGGGCTGTCGGCGGACGAGAGCGCGCCGGACGGCCGGCGCCGGCTGCGCGAGCTGCTCGACGCTGTCGACCAGGCCGCCGAGATCGTCGAGGCGCTCGCCCCGCTGATCGGCCTCGGCGGGGCCGAGCTCGGGCCACAGGAGAGCTTCTGGGCGGTCCGTTCGTTCTTCCAGGCCCTGGCCGCGCGCCGACCGCTGATCCTCTGGTTCGACGACGTGCACTGGGCCGAGCAGACCCTGCTCGAAATGATCGAGAACATCGCCGACTGGTCCCGCGACGCCCCGATCATGCTGCTCTGCCTGGCCCGCCAGGAGCTGCTGGAAGATCAGCGCACCTGGGGCGGCGGCAAGTTCAACGCCACCTCGATGCTGCTCGCGCCGCTGACCGAGGCCCGCTGCCAGCGGCTCATCCGCAGCCTGATGGGCTCCGACGACCTCGACCCGGCCCTGGTCGACCGCATCACCACCTCCGCGGCCGGCAACCCGCTGTTCGTCGAGCAGATGGTGGCCGCCCTCGTCGACGACGGTCTCCTGCGCCGCGAGGGTAACCGCTGGCTGGCCACCGGCAGCCTGCGCAACGTCACCGTGCCGCCGACGATCTCCTCCCTGCTGGCCGCCCGCCTCGACCGGCTCGAGCCGGCCGAGCGCCGGGTGCTGGAGCGGGCCGCGGTCGTCGGCGAACGGTTCTACCTCGACGCCGTCATCGACCTGTCCGACCAGGCGGAACGACCACTGGTCGCCGCGCACTGCCTGAGCCTGGTACGCAAGGAGCTGGTCCACCCCGACCGCTCCGATCTGCCCGGGGTGGAGGCCTTCCGGTTCCTGCACGTCCTGCTGCGCGACTGTGCCTACGAGTCGACGTCCAAGCGCCGCCGGGCCGAGCTGCACCAGCAGTTCGCCCAGTGGCTGCAGGCCCGGCTGATCGGCGGCCCGGGCGAGCACGACGAGCTGGTCGGCTACCACCTGGAGCAGGCGTTCCGGTACCGCGTGGAGATCGGCCTGCGCGGGCCGGAGACGACCGAACTGGGCCGGGCGGCGGCGACGTGCCTCATCGAGGCGGCCGACCGGATCCGCCAGGGTGACGAGAGCGGGGCCGCCCACCTGCTCAAGCGGGCGATCACGCTGCTGCCCGAGACCGATCCGCTGCGGCTGCGGGCCGAGATCGACATCGGCTGGGCGCTGTTCACCTTCTTCGGGCAGTTCTCCAACGCCGAACTCGTCCTGCGGCGCGTCACCGAGCGGGCCCGGCGCGCCGGCGAGGACGGCCTGCGGGCCCACGCCAGGCTCGCGCACCTGCGGGTGCTGTTCTCCACCGATCCGGAGGGGCTGGTCGCCACCACTCTGTCGGAGGCCGCCGCGTCGCTGAGCATGTTCGTCCGCTCCGGGGACGACGTCGGCGCCGCGCTGGCCTGCCGCAGCCAGGCGAGCGCCTACTGGGCCGCGGGTCAGATCACCGCGGCCGAGCGGGCGATGGAGAGCGCCGTGAAGCACGCCGAGGAATCGGGGGTACCCCGCTCCGCGCAGTCGCTGCGGCGCGAGCTGGCGCTGCTGATGAGTCTCGGGCCGCGACCGGTCACCGCCGGCCTCACCCGAGCCAGCGAGGCCCTCGATGCCGCCGGAGAGGATCGGGCGCTGCGCCGCACGCTACTCGCCCAGCTGGCCGTGCTCACCGCGATGTCGGGCGATCCGGAGGCCGCCCGCATCCACCTGAAGACCGCCGAGGAGATCGTGCACGACCTGCGGGGCCCCCGGGTCGACCCGCACCACGGCGGGTTCGTCGTCGCCCGGGTCGCGGCGCTCGCCGACGAGCTGCCCGTCGCCGAACGTGAGCTGCGCCGAAGCTGCCGATCCCTGTCCCGGATGGGCGAACGGGCACTGTTCGCCAACCGGGCGGCGGCCCTCGCCGACGTGCTGGTCCGCCTCGGCAAACTCGACGACGCCGGCAAGTGGGTCACCCGCTGCCGGGACGCCGCAGCAGCCGACCAGCTACCGGCGCAGGCCGGCTGGTGCGGGGTGCATGCCCGGATGCTGTCCCTGCGCGGCCGCGACGCCGAGGCACTGCGCTTCGCCGAGACCGCCGTCGACCTCACCGGGCGCACCGACGACGTGGACGGTCAGGGCCTGGCGCTGCTCGCCCGCGCCGAGGTGCTTTACCGCGCGGGACGCAAGGACGACGCCGCCGAGAGCCTGGAGGCCGGCGTCGACCGCTACCTGCACCGCGGCAACGTCGCCGCGGCGAACCTCGGCCGGCGGCTGTTCGAGATCATCGACGCGGGCCCGCCGGGGGCGGGCTGACCCGGCGCATCCCGGCAGGCCACCTCCTCCCAGCAGGCCACCTCCTCCCAGCAGGCCACGTCACCCCAGCAGGCCACGTCACCCCAGCAGGCCACGTCACCCCAGCAGGCCACGCAGGCTCGCCTGCTCCTGCAACCAGAGCAGCTCCTGCGCCCACAGTCGAAGCCGCTCCACCGCGACTAGCTGCAGCGCGAGCGCCTCGGCGACCGGCGGCCGGCTCAGCGCCTCGATGCCGCCCGGTGACCACTGCCAGCCCGCTTCCTCCTCGCAGACCCGCCGGTAGGCGGCGCGCCGCAGGGCGATCTCGGCGAGGGCATAGTCGACCTGCTCGGCGAGTAGGCGGATCCGCGCCAGCAGATCCTCGTCCGCCACCGACGGACGGCCGCCGTAGGCGGGTAACGGTAGGGGCCGCGCAGACATGTTGTGGGAAGCGTACGAGCGTGGCGCCTTCGGGAACAGCGGCGGGGATGGCCATAACGGTGACGTGGCCCAGGTTCGGGTGGCTACCCGCCGCGGGTGAGTTGGCCGCGCGCAGGTGAGCCCACGCGGCGCAGGGGAATGCCTACCGTGCGGCGCGAGCGGCGGCGCCGCCAAGAATGCTGACGCCGGCCTGGGGGTTCATCGGTGAGTCTCACGCCACCCGCTCTGCTGATCGTGCTCGGCTTTCCGCTCCTCGTCATGGCAGGCATGTTGATGATGAGCGGAATCGAGCGGAAGCTGACCGACTCCCGTGCGGCACTGGCCAGGAGCGACGAGGAACCGACCGTCGCCGGACCGGCCGGCGGCGAGCGGGAGGCGGCGGCACGGCCGACCGCGCGGCCCGCGGCCACCGGCC
>NZ_JALKFU020000486.1 GCF_023242965.2 Frankia sp. AgKG'84/4 | reverse complement strand
GGTGGCGCCGGGGCCGGCGCCGCCGCCCTGGCCAAGGTCGACGACGTGCCCGCCGAGGGCGGGCTGATCCTCGACAGCGAGGGTGTCGTGCTCACCCGCAACGCCGCCGGTGAGGTCCAGGGATTCTCCAAGATCTGCACCCACCAGGGCTGCTCGGTGAACCAGGTGTCGGGCGACCGGATCCTCTGCCCGTGTCACGGCAGCGCGTTCGACACCCGCACCGGCGCGCCCGTCGCCGGTCCGGCGAAGGCGCCCCTCCCCCCCGTCGCGGTCGCCGTCCGCGGCGGCGAGGTCTTCCCGGCCTGACGGCCGGCCACCGTCCGAGAGAAAGGACACCGCCGTGAATCTGCGCCCGATACGGGTCGTCACCCCGTCCGGCGAGGCCGAGCTGACGGCCGAGGGCAACCGGGTGGTCGGCCGCGGCCGGGACTGCGACCTGGTCATCCCGGACGCCCGGGTGTCGCGCCGCCACCTGAGCCTCGAACCCACCCCGGACGGCTGGGTCGCCCGCGACCTCAGCTCGAACGGCATGTGGCGCGACAACGTCCGCACCGGCGTCGTCGCGCTGACCGGCGGGGAGGTCCGGATCCGCCTCGGCGCGATCGACGGCCCGCTGGTCATACTGACCCCGCCGCCCCCGCCGCCGCTCGCCGAACCGGATGTTGACGACCAGGAGACCATGCTGGCCGGCGTCGGCGCCCCCGCCAGGGCACCGGCCGCTGCGGCACCGCACACCGCGGCCAGGCCCGTCACCAGCGCCGCCGCCCACGCGGGCGACGGCAACGCTCGTCCGGCCGCGGAGCCGGCGCCGCGGTCGAAGGCGTCGATCAACTGGCTGCGGGTGGTGCCCACGTACCTCTGGCTCGCGGGCATCGGGTTCTTCCTCGGTGCGCTGCTCGCCCTGAGCTGACGTTTCCACCGACCGGAGTGCGCCGCAGCGCACTCCGGTCAGGTGCGGGACGGGGCCTTGGGCCGCGGACCGGCGCGATGCTCGCAGCGCTCGGGTGGGAGATCGGCCCGGCAGCCGGGCGGGACCACCCGGCGGATCTCGATCTCCCCGTTGCCGAACGACTTCAGTACCACCGAGTTCCGCAGCGCCTCGGCGACCAGCGGCACCTCGGCGAGCACCGAGTCCGGCGGCTTGCCCATCATCAGGTAGTCGACGTCCCGCCAGCCGTTTGGAAACTGGGCCTGGACCTGCGGGTCGAGGTCCAGTTTGTAGAACCACACGGGGAGCGGACGGCGCCCGGCGATCACCAGGTCGGTCCAGGCGATGTCGTCGGTGACGACGGTGCCGTGGTCGCGCAGGTTGGCCAGGAACCAGCGGGTGGCGTCCCGGCTCGGGGCGCCCGCGTCGCGGGTCAGCGCAGTGTGGATCTTCGGCGTCCAGTCCAGCGCCACGGCCACCACGGCCCCGACGACCGCCGCGCCGACGGCCCCCCGGCGCAGCGCCGTCCACAGCATCCCCAGCCAGGCCCGGGCGGTGGGCGCCGGCCATCCCGTCCGGACCAGCCCGTCCCGCTGGACGGGCGGAGCACGGCGGGGCAGGGCCGCGTCGAGCAGGCCGGCGACGCACAGGGCCGCGAAGGGCAGCATCGCGGTGACGTACGGGTTCGGCAGGTAGCCGTTGCGGAAGATGAACCCGAACTGGACCAGCAGCAGCACGGCGACGACCCGCAGCCGGCGCAGCGCGAGCAGCGGCACCGCGGCGGCGATCCCGGCGGGGACCAGGTAGGGGTCTAGGTCCAGCCAGGACCGTACGACGTTGTAGGTGTCGCTGCCGGAGTCCAGGACACTACCGCTCGGCGCCCGCTCGAAGAGCTGCCAGCGCACCGCCCACTCCAGCGAGACGTGGCCGGGCCCTTCGAACAGCTCGTTCTTCGCCGTCGCGTAGAGAAGGTAGATGGCGCAGATGCCGAGGAGGCAGCCGGCGAAGTTGCGCCGGACGAAGCGCCAGTTACGCGGGTCGCGGTGCTGGCGCAGCAGCACGTACAGCCCGGGCAGGAACAGCAGCGTCGTCTCCTTGGACCAGAACGAGAACGCCATGAACGTTCCGGCCAGCGCGGCCGCGCCGACGCTGCGCCGCGGCGAGGCGGCGGCGGCGAAGGCGGCGAGCAGCCACATCACCGCGATGTTGTCCAGGAACGCCATCCGCTGGTACCACAGGGCGAGCGGCGAGAGCGAGTAGGCGAGCAGGGCGAACCCGGCGAAGAACCGGCGCAGCCCGAGCAGCCGGCCGAGCCGGTAGAGCAGCACGCAGGACACCAGGTGCAGCAGGAACATCAGTTCCCGGGCCGCGGTCACCGCCGTCGGCGCCCGGTGGAAGCCGTCGGTCAGCTTCGTGTAGATGGCGATGAGCAGCCAGCCACCGAAGGGATGGTCGTACCAGTAGGTGTAATGGGCGATGCGGTTCCAGTACTGCATCGAGTAGGCCTGCGCTGCGTAGGTGCCCTCGTCATCGGTGACCCGGCCCGGCCAGCCGTCGAAGTTGACCCCGTGGATGACCGCGACGACCGGCAGCAGCACGGCGAGCAGGATCAGGCTCTGCCGGTGGGCCTGGGCGCGGACGGCGAGCCACGCGCCCGCGATCCGCGCCCGTTCGCCGGCCCGGCCGGCGGTCGAGCGCGGCCGGAGAACCTGCGGAAGCGTTTCGCCGGCCAGCTCTGTCGCGGTCACGAGGCACCTTCCAGCGAGACGCGGCCGACGCCGTGGTGGGCGCCGGAATGCGACGTCTTCTCCCATTCGAGCCGGCCGCGCAGCAGGCGGCCGGCGGCCCGCACCGCCGCGACCGACAGGACGAGCTGGTAGAGCGGCGCGCTGAGCACGAGGCGCACGCTGTCCCAACGGCCGACGTCGAGGTCGTAGGCGTCGGCGAACTCCCGGAACGCGGCCTGCTCGGTGAACACGGCCATGACGGTCGCGCCCATCGGCAGCCAGAACACGATGACCAGGCCCGTCGGCGCCGTGAGGAACAGGGTGAGGACACCGGAGACGGGCAGCAGCACCCCGGCGACCGCCTGGAACAGCGGCATCGCCAGCATCTCCGCGGCCATCAACCGCTGGCGCGCCCCGGGCAACAGCCGCCAGTCGCCCTTGAACAGGACCTGCAGGAAGCCCATCATCCAGCGGGTGCGCTGCACGACGAGCTTGGTCAGGCTCTCCGGCGTCTCCTCCCGGGTCGTCAGCTCCGGGTGGTAGAAGACGATCGTGCGCACCCCGGCGACCGAGGCGCGCACCCCGAGGTCACAGTCCTCGGTCAGGCAGGTGACGTCCCAGCCGCCGAGCTGGTCCAGCACCTCGCGGCGGATGAACACGGTGTTCCCGCCGAGCGGGATGAACCGGGCCCGCGCCTGGAAGCGCAGGCGGGACATGAACCAGATGTAGTACTCCAGGCAGTTGCGGGCCCGCCACCAGGAGGCGTCGGTGTCCAGGCGGCGCAGCGCCGCCCGGGGGCCGCCGGCGCCGGCGCCGTCCCGGCCGGTGCCTCGATCGGCGTGGTCGGGGCCCCGCACGTTCATCAGCTGCACGCCGCCCTGGAAGATGCCGACGTCGGCCTGCCGGGACGCCAGGGTGTTGACGTAGGTCAGCAGGCCAGGTGCGATGAGCGATTCGGCGTCGACGATGCCGACGAGGTCGCCGGTGCAGTGCCGGCGGGCGTCCTCCAGCGACAGTGGCTTGCTGCGCCGGCGGCCCTCCGGCGCGACGACGCGCACGTTCGGATGCCGCCGCGCGATCTGTTCGGCGATCTCCCGGGTGGCCCGGTCGACCTCGTCGTGGGACACCATCACCACGATCTCGACGAGTGCGTCCGGATAGTCACCGGCCAGGATCTGGGTGAGCGTCCGCCCGAGTACGGGCTCCTCCCGGGCGGGCACGATCAGCGAGACGCGGTGCCGCGGCGGTGCGGTGTCGGTGAGGTCGACGTGGTGCACACGTTCCGGCAGCTGCCAGCCGTACTGGCCGCGGGTCAACGTCACCACCGCGATGACCAGCATCAGCAGGGAGACTCCGGTCCAGGCGGCCAGCAGCACCGTGTGGTGGTGCCGCGCCGCGGTGACGGCGAGGGCGACGGCGAGCGGCGCGATGACCAGGCCGCACGCCAGCCAGCGGCGACGACGCGTCGCCGGCCGGGCCGACAGGCCGCGCCGGGTC
>NZ_JALKFU020000485.1 GCF_023242965.2 Frankia sp. AgKG'84/4 | reverse complement strand
GGGGGGGGGGGGGTGGGGGGGGGGGGGGGCGGGCCGGCGCCCCCCCCGCGAGTGCCGCCGGCAGGGAACTCACGGGGCCGGCCGGGCGCAGGGTGTACGGGAGTTCGTCGAGGTCGCTGGAGCTGCACAGCAGAGCGGCGAGGGAGAACGCGCCGGCCCTGCTCGCACCGCCGACGAGGATCTCGACGTCCCACATGCCGCTCGCGGCGGCCCGGCCGAGCTCCCGGTGACGCCGTTCGGCCCGTTCCAGGTCGAGCCGGGCGTCCTGATCGTCCTCCCGGCGGCGTAGCGCCGGGATGGCCCGACCGAGCGCGTCGCGTTCCGCGTCGAGGTGGTGCGACGGCACCGGCCAGGCGAGCACCAGCCACGCGAACGGGCCGGTGAGATGGGCGGCGTAGTCGTCGAACGAGCCGCGCCGGGGGGTGGCGGGCTCCTGGGCGTCCGGGCCGCTGCCGGCCGCCGTGGCCCACAGTGCGTCCGGGGTTCCGACGCAGTGCAGCCAGAACGGCAGCCGCGCGAGGTCCGCGGGGACGGTGCCGGGGGGCATCGGCCGGGCCGTGGAACCGGGCGGGTAGAGCAACGGTGCCGCCGCGGCGCTCGATCGTGGCGCCGCGGCCGACCCCCGCGGTCTCCCCGGCTGGTGTAAACCCGGCGGGGGCGCGGTGGGGAACGGCGGAAGTGCCGGCAGCCCACCGGCCGAGGCGGGCCAGCCGTCGGCGGTGACCTGTTCGGCGTCCCCAGTCGGAGCGGCGATCCCGGGCCACGCCGCGAGGCCTGCGCCCGGGCGGGTGGCGGGGCGTCCCGACCGGCTGGGACCAGCCGGGACCTGACCGCCCGGCATCGGGCCGGCCTGGTCGGGTCCTGCCGGGGTGAGGTCGGTGGGGTCGGGCGTCGCCGGGCTCGGGGGGAACGCCGGGCTCGGGGGGAAGTAGGGCCGGCCACCGACGAGGACGCGGATGTGGGCTTCGCCGGGGCCGCGAAGCCAGGCGACGGCGATACCCGGCGCCGCGGGTCCCGCGTCGATCGAGGTCAGCTCGGCGTGCGCGCCGACGAGCGCGGCGAACAACGCCGACGGGACGGGATCGGGCCGATCACCCGGGTCCGGCCGGCGGGGCGCGCTGAGGACGCGGTGGAACAGGAAGTCGTCGAGCACGATCGGCTGGCCTGACTCGCGGGGGGCCGGATACGGGCGGACGGAATCTATCACCCTCCGCGTGGAAATCGATCCGGATCGTGGTCATCATGATGTGGATCGGACGGAGTTGCTGCTTTCCGGACATGGTCCGGGCGGCTCTGGTGGGCGTGCGGTGGCGGGAGAGTGACGGATGATCCTGAGTTATCCCTCGGCGGCGCCGGGGAAAGCGGGGCATGCGCGGGGAGCACGGGGGTACCTGTCCCAGGACGGGGGCGCGGGGGTGAGGTACCCCGGTGCCAGCTGGGCGCGGCCACGTATCGTCGTGGCGAATACGGCCTGGTCACACCCCTGCGGCGCGGGCGAGAACGTCGCTGGGAGGGTCGGGTGTCGACAGCGTGACGCCGCCTCGCCCGCGGCGTCATTCCGGAAACCGGAGCCATGGCCGATCACCGAATCAGACGGCAGCGAACGCGGCCGCGCGCAGGCGCGACGCGTGGCCGATCGATCGCCGTCGGTGTCGCGGCGGCCGGCGTGACGCTGGTCGTGGGCGCCGCGAGCGCTCTGCATCTCAGCGGTTCCGGGCACGAGGATGGTGCTGCGGCCACCGCCGCGGCGAAGGTCCGCGCGACGCCCGCCAGGGCTTCCGTCCCGTCCGCCGCGACGCCCGATCGCCTGCGGCCGAATCGGCTCGCCGGGCGGGCCGGAGCGGCCACCGGTGACGGTGCCCTGCCGGGCCTCGGCTCGGCCATGCTCGCGCGGATTCCCCGCGAGGCGCTCCAGGTGATCCTCGTCAGCGGCCCCGACCGCGACGCGAACACCAACAGCGTCACGCTGTGGCAGCGCGCGAGCCCGGTGGCCCCGTGGACGGCGCTCGGCGCCCCGATCACCGGTCGCAACGGCCAGTACGGCTGGACCACCACCCATCACGAGGGGGACCTGCGCAGCCCGATCGGGGTGTTCAGCCTGACGGCGGCCGGCGGCCGGCTGCCTGACCCGGGCACCGGCCTGCCGTATGAGTACCGGCCGACCTTCTACCGGACCGCCGCCCCGCAGGGCCTGCCGATGGCCGACGCGTTCAACTACGTGGTCGCCATCGACTACAACCGGCTGCCCGGCCAGCCGCCCTCGGATCCGACCCGGCCGCTGGGCGACGACGTCGGCGGCGACATCTGGCTGCATGTCGACCACCGCACGCCGACCCGGGGCTGCGTCGCCGTCCAGCAGGATGCCCTCGCCTCGATCATGCGCTGGCTGACTCCGCGGGCGCACCCCATGATCGTGATGGGGGATGCGGCCGAGCTGGATCTCGAAACCTGACCAGCCCGGCCCGCCCGGCCGGGAAACGCGGTTCCCGGCCGGGCGGGCCGCGCCGCGGCCCCTACGACTTGTGCTGCTCGGCGTGGCCGCCGAACTGCTTGCGCATCGCGGAGAGGATCTTGTCCGCGAACAGGCCTTCCCCGCGGGAGCTGAACCGCTCGTAGAGCGACGCCGTCAGCACATGGGCGGGCACGCCCTCCTCGACCGCGGCCAGCACCGTCCAGCGGCCCTCACCGGAGTCGGAGACCCGGCCGCTGAACTCCGCCAGCTCGGGGTCGGCGTGCAGGGCGGTGGCGGTGAGGTCCAGCAGCCAGGAGGCGACCACGCTGCCACGGCGCCAGACCTCGGAGATCGCGGCGGTGTCGAGGTCGTACTGGTAGTACTGCGGGTCGCCGAGCGGGGCCGTCTCCGCGTTGTGCTCGGCCGCCTCGCGGCCGATGTTCGCCTTCTCCAGGACGGCGAGGCCCTCGGCGAAAGCGGCCATCATGCCGTACTCGATGCCGTTGTGGACCATCTTCACGAAGTGCCCGGCACCGTTCGGCCCGCAGTACAGGTAGCCCTTTTCCGCCTGGGTCGGCTCGCCGGTGCGGCCGGGCGTGCGCTCGACCGAGCCCACGCCGGGCGCGATCGTCTCGAACAGCGGCTCGAGGCGGGCGACGGTCGCCGCCTCGCCGCCGATCATCAGGCAGAAGCCGCGCTCCAGACCGAACACGCCGCCGGAGGTGCCGACGTCCACGTAGTGCACGCCCTTGGCGGCCAGCGCACGGGCCTGGTGGATGTCGTCCCGGTAGTACGAGTTGCCACCGTCGATGATGATGTCGTCCGGTGCGAAGTGCTCGGCGAGCGCTGTCACGGTCTCGCCGGTCAGGCCGGCGGGAACCATGACCCAGGCGGCCCGTGGCGGGCGCAGGGCCGCGGCGAACTCGGCGAGCGTGCTCGCCCCTGTGGCGCCCTCCGCCTCCAGGGCCTTGATGGCCTCGGGGTTCACGTCGTAGACCACGCACTCATGGCCACCGCGGATCAGCCGGCGCACCAGGTTCGCGCCCATTCGGCCGAGTCCGACCATCCCGAGCTGCATCTCGTCTCCCCGCTCGTCTCGTTCGGCGGCCCGGGCGGCAGGGTGTGCCGCGGCCGGGCCGTGCTTCGGCTCCTGCCACCATTGTTCCCGGCCGGCGGCCCGCCTCCCGGGCGTGGTCGGCGCGCCGTCCGATCGGGCCAGGTGCTTCTCGTCACCGTCGTACGGCTCCCCCGCTGACGGCCCGACGGCTGACGGTGTGATCCGGCGGTGGCCGCCGGGGACCGGCCCACCGCGCCGCGACCGGCCTGGCCGGATCACCGTAGCCGGCCGCGTACCGTTCGACGGTCCGACCCGGCCATACTGCCGTGGCCAGGTAACGACACGGGGTCGGCGGGGTGGCGGGCCGGCAGCGGGGGAGACAGTGGACGTGGACGAGAACACGAATGTTGACGTGATCGTGATCGGCGCGGGCCCGGCGGGGGAGAACGTGGCGGGGCGCTGCGCGGATGCCGGCCTCGCGGTGGCGGTCGTCGAGCGGGAGCTCGTCGGCGGCGAGTGCAGTTACTGGGGCTGTATCCCCAGCAAGACACTGATCCGCCCAGGCGAGGTGCTGGCCGCGGCCCGCCGGGTGCCGGGTGCCGCCACCGCGGTCACCGGCGCCGCGGACGCCGTCGCCGCCTACGCCCGGCGCGAC
>NZ_JALKFU020000484.1 GCF_023242965.2 Frankia sp. AgKG'84/4 | reverse complement strand
GTCGAAGCCGTGCCCGCGACGCCCGCCGATCCCGCCCCGCGCGCGCCCCGGACGGTCGCCCCGTCGCCCCGCATCCCCCTGCCGGCCTCGCCGCGCGGGCCGCTGTCGCCGCCACGGGTACCTCGTCGCGACGAGACGCCGGTTCCGGTCGCCAGGGTGACCGATCTGGCCGATGTATCGGTGAGCGTCCCCCGTCCGGCCGGACAGGCGGAGGACGCCGGGCGGCGCCTCGCGGCGTCAGGTCGGGACCAGGCCCTTGACCCTGTGCTCGCGGCCGCGCTGGGACGGTTCCTGGCCGCTGGCGCCGCCCCACCCGTCCTGCGTGCGGGCATGGGGCCGGACGGCCACTCCCACTCCTCCTCCTAGTCCCCAGTCCGCCCTACGCCAGCGGCGGGAACCGCCTGGGCGGTGGCGGTAACGGCCGAATCCGGCCCAGACAGGGCGATGGCGCCAGAAGCCGGTGCGCTGGGTAGGGTCAAGCAACCCTCCCGTTACACACCTTGGAGCAAGTGATCCCTTCCTCCGTCAGCGGACCCGCCGCGACGGCGACCGGCCCCCGTGCTTCCCGATCCCCGGCCTCGGCGTCAGCCGCCACCGACGGTGCGCGGTGGGCGCGGCGCACCCCGCGTTGGCCGCTGCTCGGGATGGCCCTCGGCTTCGCCGTCCTGTACCTGCTGCAGGCGCCGGGCAAGCTGACCGCGGACACGAAACTCGACGTGCCGCTGGACCCATGGGGCTTCATGGGGCGGGCGCTGCACCTGTGGAACCCGCTGGACGAGTTCGGCTACCTGCCGAACCAGTACGTCGGCTATCTGTTCCCGATGGGCCCGTTCTTCGGCCTGGGCAACGTGCTCGGCGTGTCGCCCTGGATCACCCAGCGGCTGTGGATGACGCTGATACTCACGGTGTCCGCCTGGGGGATCGTGCGGCTCGCGGACGCGATGCGCATCGGCGTGCCCGCCAGCCGCGTCGCGGCCGGGCTCGTCTACACGCTGTCGCCGATGTACCTGGGCAAGGTGGGGGCCAGCTCGGTGGCGCTCGCCGGCGCCGCGATGCTCCCGTGGATCGCTCTCCCGCTCATCCTGGCCCTGCGTCCCGACGGCGCTCTCGGTGCCGACACCGGCACGGCGGCCAGGTCCCCCGGCGACCCGGCCGGCGATCCCGCCGCCGATCCGGCCCGTCGGCTCTCCCCACGCCGGGCGGCCGCCCTGTCCGGGCTGGCCATCCTCGGCACCGGTGGCATCAACGCCACCGTCACGCTGTGCGTGCTGATCGTCCCGGGAGTGGTGCTGCTGTTCGCCGGTGGCACGCGGCGGGCCTGGGCGCTGCGGGCCTGGTGGGTGGTCGCGGTCGTGCTGAGCACCGCCTGGTGGCTGCTGGCGCTGCTGGTGCAGGGGCGCTACGGGCTGAACTTCCTGCCGTACACCGAGACCGCGAGGACCACGACGGCGACCACGAACGTCGCGGAGGCGCTGCGCGGGACCACTGACTGGCTGGCCTACCTGCAACTACCGCGGGCCTGGCTGCCCGCGGCGACCGAGTACATCTCCCGACCGGTACCGATCATCGGGTCCGCCGCGGTCGTCGCGATCGGTCTGTGGGGGCTGGCCCGGGCCGACCTGCCGGCGCGGCGGTTCCTGCTGGTGACCCTCACCATCGGCACGGTGTCGGTGTCCGCGGCCTATCCCGGCCACCTGGGCAGCCCGTTCGCCGGCGACGTGCGGGATCTCCTGGGTGCCCAACTCGGGTTCCTACGTAACGTCTCCAAGTTCCAGCCGGTGGTGCGCCTGCCGATCGCGCTGGGAGCGGCGCACGCGCTCGCCGTGCTGCCCGGCCGGTTCCGTCGGACCGGCGGCGCCTGGTCGCGGGTGGGCCGGTGGCTGCGCCCGCGGTCCGGCGTGGCGCCGGTGACCGCGGTGATCACCGCGGTCGCGCTCGTCTGCGGCATCACTCCCGCGCTGGCCGGGCGCGCGCTGCAGCCCCGCTCGTTCACCCAGGTGCCGGACTACTGGTCGCAGGCGGCGGACTGGCTCGCCCGGAATCCGCAGGGCGGTCGGACACTGGTCCTGCCCGCCTCGCCGTTCGCCGAGTACTCGTGGGGACGTCCGCTGGACGAGCCGCTGCAGTGGCTCGCGAAGACCCCGTGGGGGGTCCGCAGCCTGATCCCGCTCGGTGGCACCGGTGTGACCCGACTGATGGACGGCATCGAACACGAGATGGCCACCGGGTCGGCGGCCGGCCTCGCGTCGGCGCTCGCCCGCGCCGGCATCGGTCAGATCCTGCTGCGCAATGACCTTGAACAGAAGGACTGGGACGTCCCGCCGTCCACCGACGAGCTGTACCGGGCGCTGGACTCCTCCGGGCTGACCAGGGCGGCGACGTTCGGGCCGCAGGTGCCGTCGCGGACCTCGGCCAAGGAACGGCTCGTCCCGTCGCTGCGCAACCCGAAGGACAAGGTGCCGGCGCTGGAGGTGTGGACGGTGCCGCACGGGGCGAGCCTCGTGCGGGCCTATCCGGCGGACGGCGCGGTCGTCGTCTCCGGTGGCCCCGAGGCGACGACGCAGCTTGCCGCCCAGGGACTGCTCGGTCCGGACCGGCCGGTGGTGCTCGCCAGCGACCTCGGGGCACCGGCGAACACGACGCCACCGTCACCCAGCCCCGCCGCCATCAAGGTCGCGCCGGACCAGGTGATCGGCCCGACGACCGCCTGGGTCGACACCGACACCCTCACCCGGCGCAACAGCACGTACGGCATCGTCCACGACGCGGCGTCCTATCTGCTCGGGCCGACCGGCAACGAGGTCGGCCGGCAGGGCGCGCCCGACCAGTGGGCCGAGAGCGACGTAGCCGGCCACCAGACCGTCGCCGGCTACACCGGCGGGATGGCCGTGACCGCGTCCTCCTATGGCTACTCGCTGTTCGCCGCGCCGGACGTCGCCCCGCAGGCCGCGGTCGACGGCTACCCCAGCACCGCCTGGACGGCGCAGCGCAAGAAGGGCACCTCGCCGGTCGGGCAGTGGATCCAGCTCGACGTCGGCAAGGAGATGACCGTCCCCTACCTCGACGTCCGGCTGCTCTCGGAGGGGGTGTGGCGCCCGGCGGTCCGGGCGCTGCGGGTCACCACCGAGGCGGGCAGCGTCGTCACCGCCGTGTCACCGGTGGAGGACACGCAGCGCCTCGCCGTCCCGCCGGGGCCCAGCCGCACGTACCGGATCACCTTCGAGCGCGTCCAGCCACGGGTCGACAACTCCCTGGGCGTGGGCATCCGGGAGATCACCGTTCCCGGCGTCACCTTCCATCGTTACGCGCAGCTGCCCGATGATGTGAGCAAGCAGTTCGCCGACCCGGACGGTGGCCTGATCGCCTACTCGATGGCGCGGGAGGGGGTCGACCCGGCGCAGCCGTTCGGCGGTTCCGAGGAACTGGCGATGTCGCGGCGGTTCGACCTGCCCCGGCCGATGACGCTCACCATCGGCGGCACGGCGAGCATCCTGCCGCCGGGTCGGGGCACCCCGGCCGGTGACGACACTCCGCTGATCGTCGACTGCGATCGGGGCCCGGCACTCGTCGTCGACGGTCAGCGCTACCCTCTGCGCGTCACCGGGCGCCACAGCGACGTCACGTCGATCCGGCCGCTGCAGGTGTCCCTGTGCACCGATGGCAGCACGCTGACGCTGCCCGCCGGCCAGCACCTGGTCCAGGTCGACCAGGGAATGACCTCGGCCGTGATCGAATCCCTGGCCTTCGTCGGCACCGGCCGCCAGCCCGCCGCGTCCGCGCCGCGGCGGACCACGGTGACGCAGTGGGGCGCCGAGCGGCGCACCATCGACATCGCCGCGGGCGCCCGGGCGTTCCTCGCCGTCCGCGAGAACGCGAGTTCCACCTGGACGGCGAAGCTCGGCGGGAAGGCGCTGACGCCGATCCGCTTCGACGGCTGGCAGCAGGGCTACATCGTGCCGGCCGGCGCGGCCGGGACGATCGTCATCGAGAACCTGCCCGGCCACGAGTACCGCCGCAACCTGGTCATCGGTCTGCTCCTGATCCTCGTGCTGATAGGGCTCGCGGCGGCGCCGGACCGGCTGCGGCTGCGCCGCGGCAAGGACGAGGACGGCTATCCGCGCATTCCGCCGCTGCCGGAGTCCCTGCGCCGCCGGCAGGACGCGCC
>NZ_JALKFU020000483.1 GCF_023242965.2 Frankia sp. AgKG'84/4 | reverse complement strand
GGCGACCGGCGCGGCGCCCTTCGCCTCCGACAGCGGTCGGGGACCGGGCGGGCGGGACGCCGGCAAAGCCGGCTCGCAGTCCCGGAGCGGGCGAAGGCGTAGCGGCGCGGCTGGCGGCAGGGGCGACGACATGCGCCGATGGTCCGGTGGCGGCTCGTTCAGGTCCAACGATAATTCGTGCACTCCACATAAGGAACACTGATGGCCGTGGACACCCAGCAGCTGCGGACATTCGTCGGAGTCGCGACGGCCGGTTCCTTCTCGGCCGCCGCCCGCGCGCTGGGCTATACCCAGTCCGCCGTCTCCCAGCAGGTCGCGGCGCTGGAGGCCGACCTCGGGGTGATCCTGCTGCGGCGGCGGCCCACGGTGGAGGTGACCGATGCCGGCGCCCGGCTGCTCGAGCACGCCGGTCCGCTGCTGCTGCGGCTGGCGGCCGCCCGCACCGACGTCGTGCGGGCCGCGGGAGCGCCCACCGAACGGCTGACCGTCGCCGTTCATCCGCTGGGCACCGACCGCCTCGCCACCGTCCTCGCGGCGGTGCTGGCCGACCGGCCCCGACTCGATGTACGGGTGGTCGCCGCGGGCAACATCGAGGCGACGACCGGGGTGGCCCGGGGCGAGTTCGACCTGGCCGTCATCGTCGGCCTGGCCACCGCCGGAGACCCGTTGCGCCGGCCCGACGTGGGACCGCTCCAGGCGGTGGGGATCGGCGAGGAGCCGGTCTGCCTGGCGCTGTCCGCCGATCATCCGCTCGCTGGGTCGACCGGTCCGCGGCTGGCGGATCTCGTCGACGCCGGTTGGATCGACGCGCCCGCCCTCGGCGCAGCACTGGCGGATCTGCGCGTGGTCACCGGCGAGCGACGGTTCCGGGCCCGGCTGCGTTACGACGGCACCGATCTCAGCGGCCTGCTCGCCTTGATCGCCGCCGGCCATGGTCTCGGCCTGCTGCCGGCGCGCGGGCCGCGTGTCGACGCGACGACCGTGCCGCTGCGCGGGTGCGAGCTGGCTTTCCGCACCGAGCAGGTGCGCACAGGGCGCACGACCCCGGCGGCTGAGGCGCTCGCGGCGGCCCTGGGCGGGTGACGAACCCGCGCCCACAGGGGTCAGGATGACGTCCGGCCAGCGGTGTCCAACCGGACCAGAAGCGGATAGTGCTGGTCCGGCGCGCGCTCGGCGGGCACGGGGTAGGCTTCAGGTGTTGCTTGTTTCTCGGTGCGTGACCTACGCAGAGAACGGCACGACCAGGCCACGGAACCGGTCGGGGTCTGGTGCGAAGCCGGTAAGCGAAGGACGCCTACCGGGAGCGCGGCAAGGAGAAAGCATCGTGGCGCAGGGTACCGTCAAGTGGTTCAACGCGGAGAAGGGCTTCGGATTCATCTCCGTCGACGGTGGCGGCCCGGACGTGTTCGTCCACTACTCCTCGATCGTGGCGGACGGCTACAAGTCCCTGGATGAGGGCCAGAGCGTCCAGTTCGAGATCGTGCAGGGCCAGAAGGGTCCGCAGGCGGACAACGTCCAGCCCGTCTGAGCGACGCACCACCTGAGCTTCGCGTTCGGCGCGTGGCCCCCGCCGGGGCCACGCGCCGAATTCGCGTTGAGGGTCGGGCGGCCGGCGAAGATACTGCCCGGGTGCCCACCTTCTCCCAGTTCGACCGCCGGGGTTACGCCTGCGTCGATGTCCGCACCGGCTATGGCGAGTGGTCGGCGACGTACGAGCGGACCGTCGAAGACGTCATGGACCTCGCCCTGCTCGACCGGCTGGCCACGCCCGACTGGTCGGGCGCGCGCCGGGCGGCCGATCTCGGCTGCGGCACCGGCCGCACCGCCGCCTGGCTGCGTTCCCGCGGCGTGATCGCGATCGACGGCGTGGACCTGACTCCGCCGATGCTCGCGTTGGCCCGCCGCCGGGGCGCTCACGACCGGCTGATCGAGGCCGACGCGACCGACACCGGGCTGCCGGGCGGCGGTTACGACCTGGCCGTTTCCTGCCTGATGGACGAGCATCTCGCCGACCTCGCCCCGCTGTACGCGGAAGCCGCCCGGCTGACCCGGCCGGGCGGCCTGTTCGTCCTCGTCGGCTACCACCCGCACTTCATGATGATGTCCGGGATGCCCACCCACTACCGCGACGGCACCGGCACACCACGGGCGATCACGACCCATCTCCACCTGATCGGCGAGCAGGTCGCCGCCGGACTCGCGGCCGGCTGGTCACTGATCGAGATGCGGGAGAACGTCGTCGACGAGTCCTGGCTCGAGGTGAAGCCGCGCTGGGGCGACTTCCTCGGCCATCCGTTCACCTTCGCCCTCGTCTGGCAACGGGGACCCGCCACCGTCAGCTGAGGTCAGTGCCCCGGTAGCCGGACGACCGTCACGAAGAAGTCGTCGATGCTGCGCACGTCGTCGACAAAGCGGTCGAAATCGACCGCCTTGGTGACGTAGGCGTTGGCGTGCAACTGGTAGCTACGGTCGATGTCCTCGACCGCGTCCGACGTCGTGAGCACCACGACCGGAATCCGGCGCAGCCGCTCGTCCGCCTTGATCTCGGCGAGCACCTCGATGCCGCCACGGCGCGGCAGGTTGAGGTCGAGCAGGACCAGGTCAGCCTCGGGTGCGTCGGTGAACGGCACCTCGCGGCGCAGGAAGGCCATCGCCTCGATGCCGTCGTTCACGACGTGCAGGACGCCGCCGATCCGATCGTCGGCGAACGCCTCGCGGGTCATCAGGACATCCCCCGGATCGTCCTCGACCAGCAGTACGTCGAACGAGTTGGCGGGCAGACTCGTCGTCATGGAGGCACCTCGCGCAGTGGGCGGACCCGCGGGACGGGAATGCTTCGTGATCAGTTCGGCGGTGCCCGCTGAGGGCGCCGGCCGGGGGACGAAGGAGCGCAAACGAAGCGGTGGGGGTGCGTCCGACCCGATCGTCCGGCGCGGGCCGGACGTCTCCTTGGTCGGAGGCCGACCCGGCTTCCCGGATCGGGGGATACCTGACCGTACGCCGCGGGGACCGGCCTGTCGCCCCCCACCTTGGGGTCGCGCCACAGCCGTGACCGGCTACGGCCTCAGGCCAGACCGCGTACGCTCGACTACGCAGGTGCCTCGACCGACCGCACCAAGGCCAGGCCCGGCGCTCCCGCGTGGAGGCTCGCAGTCCCGGAGGTCACCACGAACGCCCATCGGCACGACACCATCGATCGCGGCGCCGTGCGACCTGGCGACACCGAGGAACCCAGCGACACCGAGGAACCCAGCGGCGCCGTGCGACCTGGCGACACCGAGGGACCTGGCGGCGCCGTGCGACCTGGCGACACCGAGGGACCTGGCGACACCGAGGGACCTGGCGACACCGAGGGACCTGGCGACACCGTGCGACCTGGCGACACCGAGGGACTTGGCGACACCGACGCGGGCAGCCGGCGGGACATCGCCGGTCGCGACGACATCGCGGCCCTCGTGATGGCGTTCTACCAGCGGGCCTTCGCGGATCCCCAGCTCGGGCCGGTGTTCATCGACGTCGCCCGTCTCGACCTGCCGGCGCACCTGCCGATCATCTGCGACTTCTGGCAGGCGGTGATCTTCCGCGCGGGGACCTACCGGCGCAACGCCTTCGGCGTGCACGCCGACCTGCACGCGCGCGTCCCGCTCACCGGCGAGCTGTTCGCCCGCTGGCTGACCCTGTGGAAAACCACCGTCGACGAGCTGCACCGCGGGCCCAACGCGGACCGCGCCAAGCGGCAGGCCGATCGGATCGCCGAGTCGATGTACCGCCGGCTCCACGCCGCCCCCGCCACCGAGCCGGAGCCCGCGACCCACTGACCCACCGAGCCACCGACCCACCGAGCCACCGAGCCACTGACCCACCGAGCCACCGAGCCACCGAGCCGGAGCCCGTCACCGCCCTGATCCAGGCCGGGCTGGACGAGGCCACGGTCGCGTTCCTCGCCGACGTCGACACGTCCATCCGCCACGGCACGCTGAACCTCGACACGGGTGACCTCGCCCGGCTTGCTCGGCCGGCCGACAAGCACGCTGACCCACGCCGTCCACGCGGCGAAGCCGTGCCGGCCCGCCAGCCGCGCCGCCGCGCCACCCGCCCACCCTGCTGGCTCACGCCGTACCCCAGGAAAAGCCCAAGGACAGGCTTTTCCTGAGCCAGAACCTGGCGATATCCA
>NZ_JALKFU020000482.1 GCF_023242965.2 Frankia sp. AgKG'84/4 | reverse complement strand
CGTCCGCCGCGGCCGCGTTCGCCGCCGCGATCTCCGCGGCCAGGGCGCCGCCGCTCAGCGTCGGCTCCCATTCGAAGGTGACCGCCCCGATCGTGACGTCGACGCCGGCGGTCGCGCCAAGCCGGGCGAGTTCCTTCTCCACCCCCAGCCTGGCCAGGCGGTCCGCGAGGAAACCGATCGCCTCGTCGTTGCTGAAGTCGGTCTGCAGGACCCAGCGCTCGGGCTTGCGGCCCTTGATCAGGAAGCCTTCGTCGTACGTGGACACGGTGAAGTCCGGCTCGTTCACCGCGCGCGGGCGCAGGACGACCCGGGTCGCGACCTGGGTCGGCTGGGCGGCCCGATGCTCGGCGACCTTCTCCGCCAGGGCCAGCGACAGCGCGTGGACGCCGCGCCGGGTCGCGCTGCTGAGTGCGAACACCGGCAGGCCGCGGGCCCGTAGCTCGGGCGCCACCATCTCGGCGAGCTCTTCCGCGTCGGGAACGTCGATCTTGTTCAGCACGACGAGCCGGGGCCGGTTGGACAGGTCGGCCGAGTAGGCAGCGAGTTCGGCCTCGATGACGTCGAGGTCCGTCAGCGGATCACGTCCGGGCTCCAACGTGGCGCAGTCGAGCACATGGACGATCAGCGAACAGCGCTCGATGTGCCGCAGGAACTCCAGGCCCAGGCCACGGCCCTGGCTGGCACCGGGGATGAGCCCCGGGACGTCCGCCACCGTGTACGGCGGGTGGTCGCCGGCCTGCGCGACGCCGAGGTTCGGCGCGAGCGTGGTGAACGGATAGTCCGCGATCTTCGGCCGGGCCGCGCTGAGCACCGACACCAGCGACGACTTGCCGGCGCTGGGGAAACCGACGAGGGCGACGTCCGCGACGGTCTTGAGTTCGAGGGTCGCGTCGAGCTGCTCACCGGGTTCACCGAGTTCGGCGAACCCGGGCGCTTTGCGGCGGGCCGACGCGAGCGAGGCGTTGCCGCGCCCACCGCGGCCGCCGCGGGCGAGCACGTAGGCGCTGCCTGCCCCGACCAGGTCGATGACCTGCTCGCCGTCGGCGTCAAGGACGACGGTGCCGTCGGGTACGGGCAGGATGAGGTCCTCCCCGTCGGCGCCGTGCCGGTTGGACCCCTGGCCGGGACGGCCGCGCGAGGCCCGCTGGTGCGGGTGGAAGTGGAAGTCGAGCAGCGTCGTGACGCTGGGGTCGACGATGAGCCGGATGTCGCCGCCCCGCCCGCCGTCCCCACCGTCCGGGCCGCCGAGTGGCTTGAACTTCTCCCGGTGGATGGACGCGCAGCCGTGGCCGCCGTCCCCGGCCGCCGCGTGCAGGATTACCCGATCGACAAAGCTCGGCACTGCCGCCGCCTCCCTTACCGCGTCTGTGGCCTCCACCGGGCGGTGGTACCTGGCGCGTCGATGACCTTCGGCCGGCCGTTGGGCACCCACCGGCAACTGCGCCCAGCACCACCCGGCGGGCCGGACACGGCACCCGGGCACACAACCAAAACCGCGCGCACCGGACCCCGGAGCGGGCTGGTGCGCGCGGTTTAGGCGGCCGAACCCGCCACGACGGCGACCGCGGGACGAGCCCGCGCTCCGCCGCCTGGCCGGTCCGGCCGGACGATCAGGCGGCGGGCGCCGCCTCGAGAACCACGTTCACGACCCGCCGGCCGCGGCTGCGGCCGAACTGCACGTGCCCAGGGGACAGCGCGAACAGCGTGTCGTCCTTGCCGCGCCCCACCAGCTCACCTGGGTGGAAGTGGGTGCCGCGCTGGCGGACGATGATCTCGCCGGCCTTGACGAACTGGCCACCGAAACGCTTCACACCGAGGCGCTGCGCGTTGGAATCCCGACCGTTGCGCGAGGAGCTCGCGCCCTTCTTGTGCGCCATTGCGTCAGGCCTTCCCGGTTTCGATGCCGGTCACCTTGAGCCGCGTCAGCTTCTGGCGGTGGCCCTGACGCTTGTGGTAGCCGGTCTTGTTCTTGAACTTGTGGATCCGGATCTTCGGACCCTTGACGACGCCGACGACCTCGGCGGTCACCGCGACCGACGCGAGAGCGTCAGCCGCATGGGTGACCGAGTCGCCGTCGACGAGCAGGAGCGCCGGAAGGTTGACGGCCACACCCGGCTCTCCGGGAAGGAGTTCGACGTCGACGACATCGCCGACGGCGACCCTGTGTTGCTTGCCGCCGCTGGCAACGACCGCGTACACCAGATCTCCCTGCTGTTGTTATGCCGCTGTAACCGTGGGCGACGAGGCCGCCCACGGAGCTTTGGGTGCGCACGCCCCAGCCGGCGGAGAACAACGGCCGGCCGGAGATGTCCGGGCGAGCCGAGCCCAGCCCGGAGGAACATGCGGCCTCCACCTTACAGGTCATCGGCACGCCGGTGACGATCGGGAGTCCCCGGCCCGCGCAGTCCCGGTCAGGGATCCGGTCCCGCCCCCCCGTCGGCCCGCACACCGGGCCGCAGAGAGCGACCAGCCAAGCAACACGGCCCGCTCCTGCGCGTGGGCGGAGCGGACACCGAGCCACCAGAAGACGACCACCAGGACGCGCACCCGGTCCCCCTGGAGGGCGATCCGGTGATCCGGCGATCCGGCGATCGCGGCCACGCGCCGGTCCATCCGCAGGACATGTCCCGCGCGGACGGACCATGGAGGCGGATGACCCATACGGGCCATGGTGAACTGCCCCCGGCAGGGAGAAACATGGACCGTCCACCAGGTGTGGACCTACGGCGCATCGTGCGGACACCGCGCCGAAGTACGACGGCACATCGGGGGTGACAGGGAATGATCTGGCAACTGCTGGTCGGCGCGGCGGGTGCCGGCACGGCTCTCGCCCTGGCCATCGCCTGCCGTCCGGCCGCCGCGGCCGCCCGTCGTCACGGCTCGGTGCCGGGAACGGTGCCGGCCGCCACCGGCGCGCTCGCCGTCCTCGCCGTCATCGGCATCGTCCTGACCGCCTTCGCCGGGCTGGCCGCCTGGGCGGGCGCCTGCTGGCTGCTGTGCACCGCGGCGGCCGCCGGGTGGATCGCCCTACGGCGTCGCGACCCGGCCGTGTGGGGACTCATGGCGCCGGACCCACCCCGCATGGTCTCCCGTGAGCGGATGAGCGCTGATCTGGCCGACCAGGACGACCTGGTCCAGTCGCTGACCATCGCGTCGTACGCGTTGCAGATGGGTGATGCCGGCCGCGCCCGCCAGGCCGTCGAGGTGGCGCTGACCCGCTCCAGGGCAACGTTGGACGTGTTGCTGCGCGAGGATTGCGCACACGGCTTCGTCCGTTCCGCTCCGGCCGCGCAGACCCCGGCCGGTCCGACCGCCGCCTGACCGACTCGCCCGCGCGAGGGCTCCCGCGGCCTCAAGGGCGCCAGCTTCCCAGGGCCCTTCGATCGTTACAGGAGTCCGGCCGTTACAGGAGTCCGGCCGTTACCGCCGTTCGCTTCCCGCCGCTGTTCGGCCGTGGGGGGGGGGGGGGGGGGGCCGCGCCCCCCCCCCCCCCCCCCCCCCCACTCCTCGGCGACCAGGCGAGGACCCCCGCGGACCCGGCGCCGCGCCGCCGCCGGGCTCCGTTTGACGTTCGGGCGCATCCGGAGCACTGTTGAAGGCGTGACCTCGAACGAGATGGCTATTACCTAGGCGCGCAGCCCACACCTGCGGGTCCGCGCGCCATGCCCTTCTGCCGCCAGGCAGGGGGCTTTTTTGTTGCCGCGGTCACGGCGAGGTGGCCGCACTGCCATCGGGAGCAGCCAGATGACCGCACCAACGACGGATGACCAACCGGCCCCCGCGGATCCGAACGCGACGGCGGATGGCCCGTCGCCCGCCACGGACTGGTGGCTTCCCCGCATCGTGGCGGCGGCGGCGGTCCTCGACGGGGTAGCCCGGCGGACCCGGGTGGTGCGGGACGCGGGGCTGACGGCGTCGCTGGACACGCCGGTCTGGCTCAAGTGCGAGCACGAGCAACACACCGGTTCGTTCAAACTTCGCGGCGCCTACCACCGGGTGGCCAACGCCGACCCGCAGCGTCGCCAGCGTGGCGTCGTCGCGGCCAGCGCCGGCAACCACGCCCAGGGCGTCGCGTTCGCGGCCGCCGCCTTCGGCGTGCCAGCGACGATCTTCGTGCCGGCGGGGGCGAACCCGGTGAAGGTGGCGCGGACCCGCCGGCTGGGCGCGCGGGTCGAGGAGGTCCCCGGCGGGGTCGAG
>NZ_JALKFU020000481.1 GCF_023242965.2 Frankia sp. AgKG'84/4 | reverse complement strand
CGGTAGAGGTGTAGCCGCCGACCGCGACCGCCCGCCGGCGGGCGGGATCGTCGGCCAGCGCACCGCCGCCGAAGCGGGCTGCCCCGGCCAGCCCGTCGGAGATCCCCTCGATCAGCCCGAGCGTCGCCGCCGACGCGCCCAGCGTGCTGGTCAGCAGGCTCGGTAGCAGCGCGGTGGGCACCTCATGGCCCACATCGGCCAGGAACGACGCCGCGCCGATCCCGCCGACCCCCCGGGTCAGCCACCGCCCGTCGCCGACGGCCTCGCCGCCCGGCCCGGTCACCTCGGCGCTGGGCTGCGAGGTGGCGGTCACGTAGACCAGTCTGCCGGATACGGGAAACGCCAGTCAGAACGTGTGACCAGCGCAATCGTCGGTGATTGAGCTGGTCCGCGGTGGGGCGGCGGTGAACTCCCAGGTGGGCCCGGCGGGCAGCGCCCGCCTGGGACACTGCTGGGGTGACCAGCATGAACACCACCGCCCGCCCGGCCCTGCTTCGCCGGGGCTCCGCTCTGGAGTACGCCACGCTTGGCTGGAACGTGGTCGGGATCGTGGTGCTCGCCGTCGCGGCGATCGCCGCGCTCAAAGAGCGACCTTCCTGGCAGCGGGGGATCGCCGCCAGCGACGGCGCCCACCCCGCGGCGGCCGGCGACGAGCAGCTCAGCCACATTGTCGCTGGCCCCTGGCGGCGCTGGCTCGACGATCCCCGACGAGGAGGAAGTCCCGTTCGACGCTAAGAGTCCAGCCTTCGATGCCGTACCGGGTCGGCAGCCACGTCTGTTCGCCAGGAGCCCAGGTGCGGGCGGATCGGTTTCTCCCAGATCAGGAGGTAACGCCAGAACAGCAGCCGTCGCACGCGTACACCGGGTAGCACCGCGGCGGCCACGCGGGCGGCTTGGCGCGTGGTCAGCGGCGGATCCAGGACCACGGGCATGCCCGTGCGGGTGTGGTGCTCCTTCGCGAACGCGTGGGTGCCCCGCAGCAGCCTGTTCGCGAGGAACATGACCCCAAGCAGGCGATGTCCGACCATCGCGACGATCTCGACGGGCCACTCCCGGCGCAGGTCCAGCCGGGGAAGGACGACGGCGGCGAGGACCCCTCCAGGCCGCAGCGCGGCCGCGAGCACCTCGAGCGCGTCCGCCAGCGGCATGTGGTGCAGCGCGGTGATCGAGACGATCGCGTCGTAGTCCGTGCCCGGCAGCGGGTCGAGGAGCACGTCGGCGAGAACGCAGGTGACGTTGCCGGGGGTGTGACGCCGCGCGTCCTCGATCATCCGCGCGCAGCGGTCGACGGCGTCGACCCGCTCGACGCGCTGGGCGAGGCGGGCCGCGAACCCTCCAGCGCCACAGCCGACATCGAGCACCCGCCGGCAGGGTCGCGGCAGGTGGCGCAGCAGCAGCCGTTGATAGTAGACGTTGTGCGACCAGTCGAGCACAGCCGACATTCTGCCCACCGCCTAGGCGGCGTCCCGCTGGGGGCCTGGCTACCGTCTCCCCTGGCGGCTCACGCTCACCGTTCGCCACCCTCGGCCGCGGTGCTTCCGGGTCCGGGTCCAGCACCCGCGCCGCGCTGGCCGTAACCCTGGCCGAAAGCCAGAGCCAGGTCGCCAAGGGTCAACCGGCGTTCGGTTGTCCTGCCATGTCGACGTGGCGGAGCAGACGGGGGCTCACGTACCGCTCACCCGACGGCAGTGGGACGAGTACCCGGCGGCCTGGTTCGAGCGGTACGCCCGTCCTCGGTGGGCCGCGGACGAACCGTACTGGGGCATGTGGTGCGTTCCCGAGCAGGCGCGGCGGCGCACCCCGGACAACGTGAGCTGCGCGCTCGCCGACGTGCTCCTCGACCCGCTACCGGGTGCGGACTACGACGCGATCGTCTCGATCAGCGCACTGTACCACCTGCCCTTGCCGGACACGTTGACGCTGCTCTCCGCCGCCTGCGACCCGGCGGTGTCCTCGCCCCGCTGTCGATCGTGCACCGCCCTCCTCGAGCGATGTGTAAGGAAAAGGGGCGTGCCGGACATTCCCGGGCCAGGGGGACCTGAGGGGAGACGTGGTGCAGATCGACGAGGACTCACGGGCGGATTTCACTGCCCTGTACGAGGCCCAGTACGCCCCGGTGATGCGCTACACGCGGCGGGAGGTTCCTGAGCACGCGGCCAGCGATGTGGTCGCCGAGAAACACTGGGTCCGGGCGGGAAGTGGACCGGCCCGTATCTCCCGCCGGCTTGCTCCAGTCCTGATGCGGTGTGTGCGGAGGTCGCCCCGGATCAGACCATGACGTCATCATCCGCCACAACGCCCCCGGCGGACTGACCATCGTCTGATCCCGACCGACCCGCGTCACACGCCGCGCCCGGCCCCATGCGGCACTCCCCACACCCGCTGTCGATCGCCGCGAGAATCAACCGGTGGAAACAACGCGAAACGCCCCGGCGAAACATCTCCGCGGAGCAGCAGAAACGACCCTGGCGACGACTACACTGCCCGCCATCAGAATGCGAGGGGAATACGTCGAGGAGCGGTAATGAAACCCAGGCTGCGGGAAACAGATCGACCTCGACGCGGAAGATCCGTGCTGATGACACTTGCCGCCGCCGTCACCCTGGTACCCCTGCTGTCCGCCGCGGTGGCAGCGCACAGCCCACCCACCGAGCTGCGGGCCCCGCAGCCGCCCGCAGCCACCGGCACCGTGTGGTCCTGGGGTGCGAACAGCTCCGGTGAGCTCGGCTACGGCACCCGCATCGACAGCAGCCGACCCTTCACCGTCGCCGACCTCGACGACGTCAGCGCCCTCGCCGCCGGCTACGCGCTGCGCCGCGACGGCACCGTCTGGGCCTGGGGATCCAACTGGGCCGGGCAGCTCGGCGACGGCACGACCCTCGACCGGACCAGCCCCGTGCGGGTCAGCGGCCTGGACGACGCCATCGCCATCGCCGCCGGCGGGTCGGCCGGCTACGCGCTGCGCCGCGACGGCACCGTCTGGGCCTGGGGATCCAACCGCAACGGCGAACTCGGCGACGCCACCACGACCGACCGGACCAGCCCCGTGCAGGTCCGCGGCCTCAGCGCCGTCACCGCCGTCGCCGGCGGCGGCGCGGCCGGCTATGCCCTGCGCCGCGACGGCACCGTCTGGGCCTGGGGGTTGGGGGTCCGGTAGGAACGGAGCAGGAAACCGGGCTTGCTGTCACATGTGTTGACAGATTGCTGTCGGCGGTTTCAGTCGGGGCTGGGTGCGGGGGGCGAGTCGGGGCGCGGGCGGTCGCGCTGGTGGTGGGTGGCACGCCAGAGGGCACCTGCCATGGTGATCCCGGTGAGGACGAGGAGCTCGGCGAGGACCTGTTCGAGCAGTCCGGGCCAGGGCACCCATCCCAGCGCGACGGCCGTGATTGTCAAGCCCGTGAGGGTCGCTGTCCCGAGAAGGAGGTGGATCGGTGCGGGGGCGGGGTTGGAACCGACCATCGAAAACCTCTCATGCTTGTCTACATAGGGGTCTGTGTGGTGGCGGGGCGGGGGCGGGTGGGGTTACTGCTGGGACGGGGGAGAGGACGCAGTCCGGCGGCGGGCGTTGCGGATGCCACGGGAGGTGACCAGGCACAGCAGGAGCGCCCACCACAGCTGCCGCCATCCGCCCGCGATCACGGCCATGTCGGCGGCCCATTCCTCGCCGTAGCGTTCCTGGTCGTCAGGGTGGTCCAAGGCCTGTACCGCGGAGGCGACAAGCCCAGCGACGACGCCTTCGCTCCACGGGAGATCCCCGGCTACCCGTTCCCTCTGCCGTCCTTGCCGACGCGGGCTTGCGGTTCCCCGGCGCCGGTTCAGGACTGACCATCCGCCGGATGCGCCCAGGAGCAGCATGGCCACCGCCCCCAGATACATCGCGGTGGTACCGGCCGTGTGGGCCGCGTGCACCGCCCGGTCGGCGAGCACGCGCTGCGCAAGCCGACCGTCCGCCTCCACCGGCAGAGGCGAGTGAGGATCCGGGACAAGCATGAACCGGCCCGCGCGATCAGAACCGATACGAACGACGCTGAGATCGGGCAGACGGGTGCCGTCGGGCAGGACAGCGCCCGCGGGCAGGCGGGTGCCGGCGGGCAGGACGGTGCCGGCGGGCAGACGGGTGCCGGCGGGCAGGAAGGTGCCGGCGGGCAGGAAGGTGCCGGCGGGCAGACGGGTGCCGTCGGGCAGACGGGTGCCGTCGGGC
>NZ_JALKFU020000480.1 GCF_023242965.2 Frankia sp. AgKG'84/4 | reverse complement strand
GCCAGCCCAGTCCCACCCGGCCAGCCCAGTCCCACCCGGCCAGCCCAGTCCCACCCGGCCAGCCCAGTCCCACCCGGTCAGCGCAGTCCCACCCGGTCAGCGCAGGGAGTGTCCCGTCGTGACATCCACATGATCGGGTACCGCATCGTGCCGGTCACCGACGGTCAGCGTTCCCGTCGGCTCGAAGAGCAGGAGCGACGCACCCGCAGGTGACGCGGGACGGTGCTCGACGCCGCGCGGCACGACGAAGATCTGGCCCTGGTCCAGCACGACGACGCGTTCCCGGCCGCCGGGCCCGTCGCGCAGCGCGATGTGCAGCGCGCCGGCGAGAACGAGGAAGAACTCGTCGGTGTTGGCGTGGCTGTGCCAGACGTGCTCGCCGCGGACCTTCGCGATACGGACGTCGTAGTCGTTCACCTGGGCGGCTATTCGCGGGCTCCACAGCTCCTCGAAGCGGCCGAGCGCGGCGGTCAGGTCGATGGGCGCCGGCGCTCCCGGCCAGCTGGCGAAATCCGTCTCCCCATCGCCGGGAACCTGCGGGAGGGGAACCTGGGCCTCGGTGCTCTGGACGGAGCCGACATGGTCGGACGGGGTCTCGTCCGACCGAATGCGCGCGGTCATCCGCCAAGGATCAGTCACCACCCGCGGCGGAAACAAGTACCGACGGAGATGCCGAGCCGGGCCGGGCCGGGCGGTGCGGTCCGAAACCGGACAGCTCGAAGCCGCTGTGCCCGCGCGCGTCGACTTGTAGCCTCATCTCGCCTGACGGGAGACGCTCGGCCCGGCCTTCCACGCCCGCACCCGCGACAGGAGGTCCACATCGTGGGCGATCCGTCCGTCGTGGGCCTCGTCGGGGACCTGGTGGTCGCCACCCGGGGCGAGGGCGGGCCGGGTGAGGTGGCCGTGCGCGTCCGAGGCGGGATCGAGACCTTCCTGGCCTGGTCCGAGACTCCGCTTCCACGGGGCGCGTCCGTCCTGGTCATTGGCTCACGCGGGCCTCGGACCGTCGAGGTCGTGCCGTGGCTGAGCCCTACCGCCATCTTCGGCGGCGATTTCTGACGAAAGGTGCGCGGCGTGTTTGGTTACCGAGTTCCCGCTCCCGACGAGGCCATGCTGGTCTCGGGCGGCAAGAACCGCGGCGGGCAACCATTCCGGGTGGTCACCGGTCATGGCGCCTTCATCCTGCCCTTCTTCCGCAGGACCCGGTTCCTGACCCTGGCGATGCGCGAGGCCGAGGTCGAGGAGACCTGCGTGACCTTCCAGGGCATCGCCCTGCATGTCCGGGCCGTCATCGCGTTCAAGGTCGGCAACGACCAGGTGAGCATCGTCAACGCGGGCCAGCGCTTCCTCTCGGACCAGGGCCAGATGGCCGTTCTCACCGGACGCATCTTCTCTGGCCACCTGCGTTCGATCATCGGCTCGATGACGGTCGAGGAGATCATCCAGGACCGGCAGAAACTGGCCACCGAGGTGCTCGACGGCTCGAAGGAAGAGATGGCCCGGATCGGGCTGACCATCGACGCGTTGCAGATCCAGTCGATCGACGACGGGAAACTCGGCTACATCGCGGCGATCGCCGCCCCGCACAACGCGGCGATCCAGCAGCGGGCACAGATCGCTCAGGCGCAGGCGAACCAGGCCGCCGCCGAGGCCCAGCAGCGCTCGCAGCGGGCCCAGGCCGAGTACGCCCGCGAGACCGCCGTCGTGCAGGCCCAGTACCGGGCCGAAATCGAACGCGCGCAGGCGGAGGCCGAGCAGGCCGGACCGCTCGCGCAGGCGCAGGCGCAGCACGCGGTGATTACCGCCCGCACGGAACTGGCCGAGCGGGAGGCCGAGCTTCGTCAGCAGCAGCTGATCACCGAGGTGGTCAGGCCAGCGGAGGCACAGGCGGAGCAGATCCGCATCCTGGCGCTGGCCGACGCCGAGAAGATGCGCATCCAGGCGGAGGCCGCCGCGTCGCACGACAGGGTCGCGCTCGACCGGCTGCTCATCGACCAGCTACCGGAGATCGTCCGGCAGGCGGCGTCCGGGCTGGCCGGCGCGAACGTCACGGTACTCAACGGTGCGGACGGCGTCGGGGAGATCGCCAGCGGTCTCGTCGGCCAGGGCATCGCCATCTTCGAGGCGCTGCGCACCGGGGTGCACCAGCCGCCGCTGCCGATTCAGGACGGCCGGGGCGAGGAACGGGCACCGGTGAGGATTCCGGAGTCCGGCCGGGAGTTGTGAGCCGGCCGCCGCGCCGCCGCGACCGCCTGTGCCTCCACGCGGCCGCAGTATCCGTACTCGACCCGGCGACGCCACACCGTCAGGCGGCAGCGGTCCCCCTCTATCGTCCAGGTTCTCCGATCGGCGCGGTCCTCGATCTGCACGGGTAGCAGGGTTCCGGGCTCCACGGCGCGAAGATGCGCCCAGGAGTGCGCGGCCTCCCATTCCAGGAAAGTGCCGACCAGTTCACCGTCACCGTCATAGACCTGATATCGGCGAGTCGTCATTGTCACGCCTTTCAGTCATTGTTGTCATGCCTTTCGGCGGTTTTGGAATCAGACTGTTCGAGGTCCCCTGGAGCAACCAGCCAGACGTGCATCCGGGCTCTCTGCGGTGGCGATCCGGACACCGATCCCCCACAGCGGGACCGACCGGCAGCACCGCAGGCCTCGCCAGGTGAACAAGTCGGACGGATGCCCACGGCGCCAGCCGGGGGTGGGCGGACGCGCGGGCCGGTGGCTGCTGGCGGACGGTCGTCCGGGCACGCGGGGCGGTGCGTCGGGGCGAGCGGTAGGCGCCGATACACGACGGTTGTCCGGACTCCGCCGGAGACTCCGCATCTTCGCCATCGACTACTCCTCGTAGACAGCCCGCACCCCAAACTCTCACTCATAGACACTGGTTCGCCACTCAAGGTAGACCTTGACGCGCTCTGTTGCCCCCGACGGCCTCACCTGCAACAGCTTCTGTAAGAGTCTCGCTACCCAGAGCGGTTCACTGCGGATATGGGGTGGCGATCCAGTGGCAGGATGCATCCATCACTCCGAACCGACCGAAGGACGAACGATGGCGACTAGCGGCGGCCCGACGGTGCGGCGGCGGCGGTTGGGCGCCGAGCTCCGGCGACTGCGCGAGACCGCCGGAGTCTCGGTGGAGGACGTCTGCCAGCTGCTGCGCTGCTCCGTCTCCAAGGTCAGCCGGATGGAGAACGGGCGGGTGCCGGTGCGGACTCGCGACGTGTCCGACCTGCTCGATCTGTATGCAGTCACTGAAGGTGAGCAACGTGATGCGCTGATGGCGCTCGCCCGCGAGTCGCGCCGACACGGCTGGTGGCACTCGTACCACGACGTCGTCCCGACCTGGTTCGAGATCTACATCGGCCTCGAGGGCGACGCCGCGTCGATCCAGGTCTACGAGTCGCAGCTGGTCCACGGACTACTGCAGACCAGCGACTACGCACGTCACGTCATCCGCGCCGACGACCCGGAGGTCAGCGAGGACGAGGTGGAGCGAAAGATCGCCCTGCGCCTGGACCGTCAGCGCCGCCTCACCGCGCCCGATCATCCCCGACTGTGGGCGATCCTCGACGAAGCGGTACTGCGCCGCGAGATAGGCGGCCGGGCGGTGATGCGCGACCAGCTCGAACTCATCGCCAAGAGATCCGAACTCCCGAACGTCACCATTCAGGTGATTCCGTTCAGCGTGGGCGCTCATGCCGGACTCGGCAGCGCCTTCTCCGTACTCGGCTTCCCGGACTCCGAAGACCACGAAGTGGTCTATATAGAAGAAGCTGCCGGCAGCCTGTATATAGAGCGTGTCGCCGAAGTCCGGCGCTATAAGTTGAAGATGGACCATCTCCTGGCCGCCGCACTTCGACCAGAGGAGTCCGTTCAGATGATACTTTCCGTGGCGAAGGAATTAAAATGACCAGATTTGCGAAGCCCGATCCGCGCGATCCCGCCGAGCTGGCCTGGCGTCGGAGCAGCTACAGCAACGGAGCCGGCGGCATGTGTGTAGAGGTCGCCCCCCTGGGCGCTGGCATCGCGGTACGTGACTCGAAGAACCCGACCGGGCCCGTCCTCGCCTTCACCGCCGGCGAATGGGACGCCTTCCTGGCCGGGGCGCGGGACGGCGAGTTCGACCGCGAGCGGGTCCGCCTGCACTGACCGACGGCGGCGCTCGTCCCGCCGGCCCGGCCGCGGGCCCGCGCCCCGGGC
>NZ_JALKFU020000047.1 GCF_023242965.2 Frankia sp. AgKG'84/4 | reverse complement strand
CTGCTCGCCAGCTCCGCCGCTGGCGGCAGCCCGGCCAGCGCCGCGGGCGGCGCCGCCGCCGCGCAGACCGTCGCCAACCTGAACATCCCGAACTGCTTCGCCGGCGGCTCGGTCCGGGGGCTGCGCGAACTCCCCAGCGAGGCGAAGGTGGCGGATCCGGCCACCATCCTCAAGGCCCAGACCTGCACGGCGGGGGACTCCCCCACCGACGAGGTCGGCGCGTTCAACGCCGGCTTCGCCACACTCACCACCGTCCCCGCGCAGCCCACCGGCTGACCAGGCCTTTCGGCCGGACTTTCAGCACTGGCCGTCCTCGGCCGATCTACCCCCGTTAAGATGCCAGGGTGATTCGCGAGGAATGCCTGACCGACCCGGGCAGGTGCGGGTGAGCGGCAGGAGTTCGTCCGAGTCCCCGGCCTGGTGGCGCAGCCAGGCGCAGGCGCACCCGCCGGTCGACCTGAAGACCGATCAGCCTCACTCCGCCCGGATGTACGACTACTACCTCGGCGGCAAGGACAACTTCCCCGCCGACCGGGCCGCCGCCGAGCAGGCCCTCGCCAGCTTCCCGAACGCCCGCACCGCCTCCCACGCGAACCGGGCGTTCCTGGCCCGCACCACCCGCCACCTGGCCGGCGAGGTCGGGATCCGCCAGTTCCTCGACATCGGAACCGGCATCCCCACCAGCCCGAACCTGCACGAGGTCGCCCAGAGCGTCGCCTCCGACGCCCGCGTGGTGTATGCGGACAACGACCCCATCGTGCTGAGCCACGCCCGCGCGCTGCTCACCAGCACCGCCCAGGGCGCGACCGCGTATCTCGACGTCGACCTGCGTGACCCGCAGCGGATCCTCGCCGCCCCGGAGCTGCGTAGCACCCTCGACCTCACCCAGCCGGTCGCCCTCTCGGTCCTCGCGATCATGCATTTCATCCCGGACGCGGACGATCCCCACGGCCTGCTGAGCCAACTCCTCGACGGCCTGCCCCCCGGCAGCTACCTGACTCTCAGCCACGCCACCGCCGACCTCGACGAAGGCATGGAGCGCCTCGCCGCCTCCTACCGGGCCAGCGGCATCCCCGCGCAGCAACGCACCCACGCCGAGATCCTCACCTTCTTCGACGGCCTCGACCTGCTGGACCCCGGCCTGCAGTTCGTCCACCGCTGGCGCCCCGACCCCGACGCCCCGCCCACCGTCACCGACGCCGAGGTCAGCTTCTACGGCGCCGTCGCCCGCAAATCCTGACGCGCAGCTCCAGCCTCCGATCAAGGCGCCGAGCGGTTGGCTGGCTGGACGTCGGCCTTGACGAGCAGGTCCCGTACTACGGGGATCATCGGATGCTCCAGGCCCCAGAGCCGCGTGAGATCGTCGAGCAGGGCCGCCAGGGTCCGGGCTGCGGCGGGCCGGTCGCCGGTACCGAGTTGCAGCAGGCCAATCTGCCGGCGCAGGTCGAGCGCGCGGGGATCGTCCGCGCCGAAAACCCCGGGGTTCGTCCGCGAGGAGCCCGGTCAGCTGCACCATCGCCCGCCGCGTTTCACCGATCAGCGCCCGGCAGGTCGCCTCCCGCAGCCGCGCTACCAGCAGCCGCACGTCGTCCCGATCATCCTGCGCGCCGAGAACGGCGGTGAGCCGCTCGAACTCGGCGGCGGCTCGGTGGAAGTCGCCCGCCTCGAACAGGCAGTCAGCCAGTTCCGAGCGAAGCGCCAGAACATCGCTGCTGTCATCGCCCAACGCGCGAGCGGCCCGGGTCACCGTGCCGGCGAGAACCACGGCGGCCTGGCTGTGCTGGGAGGAGCGGGCCAGCGAACGTGCCTCCTCCCGGGCCCGACGCAGCGCGGCACGATCCACCTCAAACGGCGGCGCCAGCTCGCTCGGCCCAGGCTGTTCGGGGGTTTGGGGTGGCTCCGGCCGGTCGGTGGAGTGGGCGGCGACCGGCGGGTGGACGCGCGCCACGACTCTGGCGTACATGCGGGTCGGGCGGTCGACGGCCGGGTTGACGAAGCCGGGCAGGGCCGGCAGGTCCGTCACCCAGGCCAGTTGTGATTGACGGGAACACAGCGGCGGAGCGCGCAACAAAGTTGCTGGGCCGTCCGCGGGACGATGCGGATCACCCGTGGGAGCTGGAGGAGTTCACCGAGGGGTGGCTGATCCTTGAGCAGCTCGAGGGATTCGGTTCGGCCACAAAGGTGATCGAGAAGTCCACTGGAGAGGTCAGGTTTTTCCCTCCTACATATCCCCTGACCTGGTCGTGGAAGAGTACGCGTCGGTGCTGGACACCTCGCATGTAGTTCCCGTCTCCGAGATTCAGCCTTGACGGGCAAGTCAACTGGAAGGAATCTAGACCGGGCCGCGGCAGCCGCGCTGGCCGCAGAACTGTTGCGAAAACCGCAGGATGACCCAGAGCGTCCCTGGCATCTTGAAGAATTCACCGAAGGATGGCTGATCTGCATCCAGTCCGACAACATGGGTGCCGCTGCAAAAGTCATCGAGAAGATCACTGGCAATATTCGGTTTTTCCCTTCCCGCATATCACCAGATCGGATCGTCGAGGAATACGAGTCGGTGGTGGACAGCTCGCGCGTGGTGTCAATCTCCGAAATCTGGCCCTGACCGTCACCCCAGAGGCGTGCCGATTCAGTCGCTGGCCGAGGCCTGCCGCCTACGAGCACGGCGTTCCTTGAGGAACTCCTCGTAGCGATCGAGGATCTCGTACATTACGGTGAGCGGAATCGAGCCCTAATTTAACGGATCACCGAGCGTGGGCTGGGGCCACACGATCTCTCAGTCCGGCAGCCGCCGGCTCCCTGGGGACACTCCGCGGCCCGGTGTGATGTTGATCGCTCCGGGCCGCTGCCAGGTGATGGGTCGTGCCGTGCGGGTGTCACTTGACGGCGTTGGCCGGGGTGGCGATGCCGTCGGCCGAGGTGGTCTGGAGGATCTGGGTGAGCTCGTCGGCGGTGGGCTCGTGGCCGAAGTAGGTCTTGTAGAAGCTGCTGGTGACCTTGCGGAGGTCGACGTCGGCGAACAGCGACGGGTTGAGGACCTTCGCGACCCACTGGAGCACCTGCTCCAGGTTGACCTTGACCCGGTTGCCCCACGTTCTGCACGGCACGGCGCCCGAAGTATCCGCACTGAGGAACCAGCGGGCGGTGGCCACGTTGGGGGTCCGACGACTCCCTAGACTGATGGCGTACTGTCACCAGCCAGTGAGGGTTGCCGCCGTGCGTGCACTGTTGCTTGAGAGTGTTCATCCGGACGCCGCGGCGATCCTGCGGTCCGCGGGCGCCGACGTCGAGACGCTGGACCGCGCGCTCGGCGAGCGGGAGCTGATCGACGCGCTGGCCGGCGTGCAGATGCTGGGCATCCGGTCCAAGACCGAGGTCACCGAGTCCGTCCTCGACGAGGCGCCGGACCTGCTCGCCGTCGGCGCGTTCTGCATCGGCACGAACCAGGTCGCCCTCGGCGCCGCCGCCGAGCGCGGCATCGCCGTGTTCAACGCGCCGTTCTCGAACACCCGCAGCGTCGTCGAGCTGGCACTGGCCGAGATCATCGCGCTGACCCGGCGGCTGACCGTGAAGAACGCCGGCATGCACGCGGGTCTCTGGGACAAGTCCGCGCAGGCCGCGCATGAGGTCCGCGGGCGCAGCCTCGGCATCATCGGCTACGGCAACATCGGCGCGCAGCTGTCGGTGCTCGCTGAGGCGCTCGGGATGAGCGTGTACTTCTTCGACACCGCCGACAAGCTGGCGATGGGCAACGCCCGGCGCTGCGCCACCCTCGATGATCTGCTCGCCATCGCCGACGTCGTCACCCTGCACGTCGACGGCCGGGCCGGCAACAGCGGCATGTTCGGCGAGGAGCAGTTCGCCCTGATGCGCCCGGGCAGCATTTTCCTCAACCTCTCCCGGGGCTTCGTCGTCGACCATCACGCGCTGCGGGCGCACATCGAGTCCGGCCACCTCGCCGGCGCCGCGGTCGACGTCTTCCCGACCGAGCCGGCGAGCCGCGGCGAGGAGTTCAACTCCGAGCTGCGGAGTCTGCCCAACGTCATCCTCACCCCGCACATCGGCGGGTCCACCGAGGAGGCGCAGCAGGACATCGGCCGCTACGTCGCCGGCAAGCTGCGGGACTACCTCCACGACGGTGGCACGGCGATGAGCGTGAACCTGCCGCACCTCGCCCTGCCGATCCGCCCGGGCCGGCACCGCGTCGCGCACCTGCACCGCAACGTCCCCGGCGTCCTCGCGAAGATCAACAGCCTGCTCGCCGAGCACAAGGTCAACATCGAGGGTCAGCTGCTCGACACCCGCGGCGAGCTCGGCTACGTGCTGACCGACATCGCCGTCGACCATCCGCCCGCGCTGCTCGACTCGCTGGCCGCCATGCCCGAGACCGTCCGCGTCCGGAACCTGGCATGACCGCACCGGCGGCCACGGCGCTGGCACCGGGGCTGACCGAGGAGCTGCGCGCCGCGGTCGGCGAGGCGCACCTGCTCACCGACCCGTCGATCGTCGCGTCGTACGAGACCGACTGGACGGGGCGATTCCACGGCCGGGCGAGCTGCGTCGTGCGGCCGGCCGACACCGCGCAGGTCGCCGCGGTGATGACCGCGGCCGCGCGGGCGAAGGCGACCGTCTGCGTGCAGGGCGGCAACACCGGCCTCGTCGGCGGCAGCATCCCCGTCGACGGCGCCGTGCTGCTCAGCACCGCACGGCTGACCGTACTGGAGCCGGTCGAGGTGGCCGCCGGTCAGGTCACCGCGGGGGCCGGCGTCACGCTCGCCGCGCTGCAGCGCCATGTCCGCGCCGCCGGCTACGACTTCGGCGTCGACTTCGCCGCCCGGGACTCCGCCACCCTCGGCGGCATGGCCGCGACCAACGCCGGCGGCGAACGTGTGCTGCGCTACGGCACCACCCGTGCGCAGATCCTCGGCATCGAAGCAGTCCTCGCCGACGGTTCCGTCATCAGCCGCCTCGCCGGGCTACCCAAGGACAACACCGGCTATGACGTGGCCTCGCTGCTCGCCGGCAGCGAGGGCACCCTGGGGATCATCACGCGGCTGCGGCTGCGGCTCGCCCCGCTGCTCACCGAGCGGGCGGTGGCCTTGGTCGCCGTCGACGGCATCGCCGGCGCGTTGACACTGCTGCAGACCGCCCGCAACCGACTGCCCACGTTGGAGGCGGCCGAGCTGTTCCTGGCCGACGGCCTGGCGCTGGTGCGGGAGAAGACCGGCCTGCCGGCACCGTTCGCCGCGGAACACCCGGCCTACCTCGTGCTGGAGTGCGCCGGGCGGACCGACCCGACGGATGACCTGCTCGCCGCCCTCGACGCCTGCGACGCCGACGTCCTGCTGGACGCGACCGTCGCCACCGACACCCGCGGCCGGCACACCCTGTGGGCGTACCGCGAGTCCCACACCGAGGCCATCAACGCCGCCGGCGTCCCGGTGAAGCTGGACGTCGCGGTTCCCCTCACCGCGCTCGGGGAGCTCGTCGCCGCGCTCCCGACCACCATCGCCGAGGCGGCGCCCCAGGCCCGGCTGATCCTGTTCGGCCACATCAACGAGGGCAACCTGCACGTCAACATCCTGAACGCCACCGACCGCGCCGAGGCCGTCACCGACGCCGTCCTGCACCTCGTCGCCGCCCATCGCGGCAGCATCAGCGCCGAACACGGCGTCGGCCGGGCCAAGAGCCGCTGGCTGCACCTCTCCCGCTCCCCCCAGGAGATCGCGATGATGCGCGCCATCCGCCAGGGCCTCGACCCCGACGCCCTGCTCAACCCGCGCGTCCTGCTCGATGCCCCCCCGCCGACCGACCGCGGGCCGGCGGGGGCCAACTCCGCCTGAGGCCACGGCGCGCGGCGCCAGTTCGACGTCCCGAGCGTCAGCGCCAGTTCGACGTCCTGAGCGTCAGCGCCGCTCGAAAAGGTGCTGGGGCGGCGGGCCGTAACGGCCACGGAGGAAGTCCACGAGGCCGCGTACGCGTGCCTGGGCGTTCCAGTAGGGACCGCGCCGGGTGCGAGCCAGCACACCGGCGCCGAGCTGCCACAACGCGATGGTGAAGCGGACGAACGCGTGGTAGCGGCCCCAGTGGTCCCGCACGAGCAGCAGGGTGTTGCGCAGCTGTAGGTAGTCGATGGCCGCGGACGCCGAGCCGACGTAGGTGTTCTTGACCATCGCGCCCCGGACAAGCCCGGAATGCCAGTCGGCCGCCTTCGCCCGCATCGCGAGATCCGCCTCCTCGCAGTAGGCGAAGTAGCGCTCGTCGAAGATCCCGACCTCGTCGAGGCAGGCCCGCCGGGCGAGCATCAGCGTGCCATGCGGATGCCCGGCGGGCTGCCAGCCGGCGTCGACGCTGCCGGGCAGGAGGATTCCGCCCAGGTAGGGATCGACGATCGGGGTCATCCCGTCGTTCACGTCGGCGCAGGCCAGCCCCGCCCTTGGCTGGGTCGCGAGCACCGCCAGCATGTGGCTCAGGCAGGTGGGCTCGGGCACCGCGTCGTGCGGGGCGAGGGCCACCCACTCGCCCGCGTCCGGGTCGGCGAGGAACGCGCGGTAGCCGATGTTGGCCGCCGCGCCGAACCCCAGGTTCGCGCCGGCCAGCACGACGGTGACGTCCGCGGCCTCGATCCGCGGCACGACCGCGGACCCGTTGTCGACGACCGTGATCACGACCGGGACGTCCTGGGCGCGGAACGCGTCGATGGTGTCCAGCAGTCGTTCGGGCTGGTCGCGGTGGACGATGATGACCGGTAGGGGCTGCACGAACCCAGTGCTACTCCAGTCGGTGGCCGCCGCGCGCGGCGAAGCCGGCAATGCCACCAACGCCACCCGGGGCCGCCACCGACGGCAGGCGCCTCGTCAGGTGCTCGTGAGGATGACCAGCTGCCGGGTCGCCCTGGTCATCGCAACGTAGCGGTCGACCGCGCCCTCGATGCCACCGCCGAACCCATCCGGGTCGACGAGGACGACCAGGTCGAACTCGAGCCCCTTCGCGAGCTCCGGCGGCAGGGACCGGACCCGGGGCGTCGAGACGAACGTCGGGTCGCCGATGACGCAGGCCACCCCGCCGGCGTGCGCGGTGAGCCAGGTGTCGAGGATCGCGGGCAGCTCCGACGTCGAGCCGTGGCCGACGGGGATGCCGCTGGTCCGCACGGAGGTCGGCACGTTGGCGTCCGGCAGGGCCGCCCGGATCACCGGCTCGGCCGCCGCCATCACCTCCTGGGGCGTCCGGTAGTTGATGGTCAGCGAGGCGATCGTGACCTCGCCGAGGCCGACGCGGGCGAGGCGCTCCCGCCACGACTCGGTGAAGCCGTGCCGGGCCTGGGCACGGTCCCCGACGATGGTGAAGCTGCGGGACGGGCAGCGGGCGAGCAGCATCTGCCACTCGGCGTCGGTGAGCTCCTGGGCCTCGTCGACGACGATGTGCGCGAACGGCCCGGCGAGCTGGTCGGCGTCGGCGCTCGGCAGCGCGGAGTCGTCGACGAGGACGCTGCGCAGGTCGTCGCCGTACAGCATCGTCACCGCTCCCTCGCCGTCGTCGTCAGCTTCGAGCAGGCTGTCGACGACCGCGGCCATCCGTTCGCGTTCCGAGGCGACGGCGGCCGTGTGCTGGCGCCGGCGTCGGGATGCCGCCGGGTCACCGAGGCGCGCCCGGGCCGCGTCCAGCAGCGGCAGGTCGGACACGGTCCACGCCCGCGGGTCCGGGCGCCGCAGCGCGCGCAGATCGTCGGCGCCGAGCCAGGGGGCGCACATCCGCAGGTAGGCGGGCACCGACCAGAGGTCCGCGACGATGTCGGCCGCCTCGAGCATCGGCCACGCCTGGTTCAGGGTCGTGATCAGCCCCCGGTCACGCAGCACGGAGCGGCGGAACAGGTTCGCCGGGACGTCGCCGTGGTTGTCCCGCTGCTCGTGCTTCTCCCGCAACGTCGTGACCAGCGCTTCGAGGATGTCCGTGCGGGCGTCGTTGTGGGCGGTGCCAGGTTCCGCGGCCTCGAACGCCTCAGCCCAGTCGTCGGCGTCCAGCTGGAGATCGGACCAGTCGGTGGTGACGGTCAGGGTCGTGGTGGGCGGCTCCTCGTAGAACCGGACGGCCGTCTCGATCGCCCGCACCAGGTCCGCGTCCGCCTTCAGCCGCGCGACCCGCGGGTCGGTCTCCGCCGTCGCCGCTGCCCCCTCGGCGACGAGGTCGCGCAGGACGCAGGTCTGCACGCCGTCCTCACCGAGGCTGGGCAGGACGTCACCGACGTAGTTCAGGTAGGGCCGGTGCGGGCCGACGACCAGCACACCGCCACTGCGGCGCTGCCCGACGCGGGGGTCGGCGTAGAGCAGGTACGCCGAGCGGTGCAGCGCGACGACGGTCTTGCCCGTGCCCGGGCCGCCGTCGACGACGAGCGCGCCGCGCGAACCCGCCCGGATGATGGCGTCCTGGTCGGACTGGATGGTGCCGAGCACGTCGCGCATCCGGGTGGTGCGCTCGGCACCGAGGCTCGCGATGAACGCGGACTGGTCATCGAGGGCGGCGTGCCCGTCGAGCCCGTCGGCGGTGAACACCTCCTCCCAGTAGTCGCTGATCCGGCCCCGGCTCCAGCGGTACCGGCGGCGGCTGGCCAGGCCCATCGGGTTGGCGTGGGTCGCGCCGAAGAACGGTTCGGCCGCCGGGGACCGCCAGTCGAGCAGCAGCCGGCGACCGGCGCTGTCGGCGAGGCCGAGACGGCCGATGTACAGCGGCTCGGGGTCGTTGGCGGGGACGATGCGCCCGAGGCACAGGTCCAGGCCGAAGCGGCGCAGCGTTCGCAGCCGGGCGGTCAGCCGGTGGATCTCCAGGTCCCGGTCCAGCGCCGCCTGGCCCTTGCCCCCTGGTGCCCGCCGCTCGGCGTCGAGCCGGGCCGACAGGTCGGCGATCAACCGGTCGAGGCTGTCCGCGATGTCGGCGAAGTGCTGCTCGTCATCGGCGATCAGGCTCGGGTCGGCCTTCGCGGCGAGCCGCTGCGGAAGGTTGAAAGCACTGGTGGCGAGGGGGTTCACGGCATCAGCCCCAGCGACCCGTCGGCGCGCGTCCCCACCTCACGACCACCAGGTGGCCCCGCGGCACCACGCGACCCATACATCGACACCCGCACCGGCACTTCGCGACTCGCTTTCTCCAGGTTCTGCCTCGACCGGCGATTCTGCGACAGGCACCGGGTCTTGCCGCAAGCCCCTAGGTACGCTATATGTTGAAGATGGCGGGGAGTGTGACACCCCCTCCCGCCCCTCGCTCGCTGGCCGCAGGCGGCATCCCGAGAGACATCACCTGTCGCGGTCGCAGGAGTTTCGACGCGGATTTAGGCTGAGCGTCCGCCGGCTCGTGCCGGCATCGGCTGGTGAGCCCGCCGCGTCACCGCTCGGGGGTCGGACATGACGACTGATTTCGCGCATTCCAGGTCTCGCCTTTTCCCGCCGAAGCCGGCGGCAGGAATGCCCATAAAGGCGCTGCCGACGCCTTCGGAGCGCGCGGCACGAGGAAAGGACGCGCGGACCCGGGCGCCGCGTGGGGCCCACGCCGACTACGAACCGGCGTCGGAGCGCACCGACCCGGTCGAGGTGATCGAGCGGCAGTCGCGGACCCGGCTACCGGAACTCGTCCCCATCCGCTACCAGCGGATGATGGAGTCGCCGTTCCGGTTCTACCGGGGCGCCGCCGCGATCATGGCGGCTGACCTCGCCCGGACGCCGACGTCGGGGATCGACGTGCAGCTCTGCGGGGACGCGCACCTGCTCAACTTCCGGCTCCTCGCCTCCCCCGAACGCCGCCTCATGTTCGACATCAACGACTTCGACGAGACCCTCCCCGGCCCCTGGGAATGGGACGTGAAACGGCTTGCGACCAGCCTCGTCATCGCCGGCCGCGGCAACGACTTCACCGTGGACGAACGGCGCCGGGTCGTCACCGACATGGTCGGGGCATACCGCCTGTGGATGCGGCGGTTCGCGGCGATGACCAACCTCGACGTCTGGTACAGCCACGCCGACGCCGACGAACTGGCCAGGCAGTTCGCCGACCTGCTGGGCCGGCGCGGCGCAAGGCGCCTGTCCCGGGCGACGACCCGGGCCCGCTCACGTGACCAACTGCGAGCGTTCAACAAGCTGACCAGGGTCGTCGACGGCGAGCGGCGCTTCGTGTCCGACCCGCCGCTGCTCGTCCCGGTCAGCGAGCTCGTCGCCGGAACCGAACACGCGCTGCTGATCGGCGAGCTCGCCTCCATCGTCGACCGGTATGCCGCCACCCTGTCGACCGATCGGCGCTCGCTGCTCGCCCAGTACCGGCTCGTCGACTTCGCCCGCAAGGTCGTCGGCGTCGGCAGCGTCGGCACCCGCTGCTGGGTCGCGCTGCTGCTCGGCCGCGACGGCGACGACCCCCTCCTACTACAGGTCAAGGAGGCCGGGACCTCGGTCCTCGCCGATCACCTGCCGGGCAGCGAATATGACAACCAAGGCGAACGGGTCGTCGCCGGACAGCGCCTGATGCAGGCCACCAGCGACATCTTCCTCGGCTGGCAACGGGTCGACGCCCTCGACGGCAAGCGCGACTTCTACCTCCGGCAGCTGCAGGACTGGAAGGGTGTGGCGGTCGCCGAGGACATGGTCCCCGAAGGGCTGGCGCTGTTCGGCCGGGCGTGCGCCGGCACCCTCGCCCGGGCCCACGCGCGGTCGGGGGACCGCATCGCGATCGCGGCCTACCTCGGCACCGGCGAGGGCTTCGACCGGGCGATCGCACGGTTCGCGGAGGCCTACGCCGACCAGAACGAGGCCGACCACGGCGCCCTGGTCGAGGCCGCCCGCACCGGACGGGTCACAGCCGCCAGCACCTGACAGCGGCATCCCCCAGACGGCCTCTCGTGGATCTTCGAATCGGACGCCGTCCTGGTTTCCTCGTCCGGGCCCAGGTCACGCACGCGGCGGCGTCGTTGCGTCCGGCACACGCCACGCTGTGCTCGTCCCGGCCCCGACCGCCATGAACGCGCCGACCGTGAGCAGCACGATCCCCGGAATCGCATGGTGCACATGCACGCCGGAGGTCGTGACGTTGTCATGAAACGGCCCCCGCCCGGCCCGGATGAGTCGAGCGACGGTCCGGGTGATCGCGAAGGTCAGCACGAACGCGATGAAGCTGAGCATGAGCGGGAGCTTGTGGGCGCCCTCGATGTCGCGGTCCCACCAGTGGCTGAGCGACTCGGCGGGAGACCAGTCGGCGGCGTTCACCGCATTGATCAGAATCAAGGTTGGCCTTCGCGCTGTCGAACTCACCTCAGGTCAGCGAAGTATGGCGTCCGCGGTCTTCTTCAGCGCGCTCGGCTGGGCCGGGCTGTGCGGGGCCTTCTCGCGGGCCGCCGACAGGCGCTGGCCGATCTCGGTCAGCTGCTTGCGGCCCAGGCCCGCCCGCACCCGGGGGAACCAGCCTGTTTCCTCTTCCTCGATGTGGTGCGTGACGGTCTCGATGAGGACGGCCGTCTTGGCGTCGAAGCGCTCGGCCTCGGGGCTCATCGCGGCCAGTTCCAGGACCAGGACATCAGCGACGTGGTGCTCCTCGTAGGACTCGAGGATCTCGTCCGTCAGCTCGGGCAGGAGCCGCCGGACCTCCGGGTACATGACCTCGTTCTCGATGTAGGTGTGTACCGTCAACAACTCGATGATTTTCTCGACGAGCCGGTCCTTGCTCTTCGTCGCTCCCTCACCGGCCGCCTCGAATTTCTTGAAGGCGAGCCGAATCTCCTTGTGGTCGTCTTTCAGCTGAACAATCGCATCCGCCGACATGTGAATCCTCCAGCACTCGAGCACTCCGTCGCCCTGACCGCCCTGCCCGCTGCCCACTTGGCAAAACGCGGCCACTCGGGCCGCAGTGGACGATCACAATATTCAGGGCCACAAAGCACTGCCAACCGCGCGAAGCCGACGAACAGAAGCATCACGGATTGCCGTACGACCAGTTCGAGGCACTTATCTGAACCACCGGCGCGCCCGCCAGCCACCGCAATCCGCTGCCGTCGGGGCACTGAATCACGCCGACGCCGACGCCGACGCTGCCGCCGTCGCGTCGCCGGTGCGGTGGCGGCGGCGGAAGGAGGCGCTCTTGGCACGGTTGCCGCAGGCCGCCATGTCGCACCAGCGACGGGAGGCGTTGCGGGAGGCGTCGACGTAGACCCAGCGACAGTCCTCCCCCCGGCAGGCCTTGAGCCGGGGCCAGCCGGGCCGGGCGTTGGCGCGCAGCAGGGCGGTGACGGTCGCGGCGCCGACGTCGCGGATGAGATCGGCGGGGCCGTCGGCGCGTAGGGACGGCGTGCCCCCCAGGTCGAGGCGCAGGGTGAGGCCGTCGAGGACGGCCGTGTCCACCTCCGTCTCGAAGCCGTTGTTGCGCAGTGCCAGGCCGCGGATGACGGCCCGCAGGGCGCGCAGCATCGCCAGAGACTCGGCGGCGTCGGGCCGCCGGGGTCCGCCGTCGGCCGGCAGGGCCAGGCCCAGGCCCGACCACCAGGTGCGCATCCCGGCCGCGTCGGCCAGCTCGTCCGGCTCCCCGGGCTCGCCGTGCGCGGTGTTGGCCACCGCGACGAGCAGGTCCTCGTCTCCGATTCCGGGCCAGGCCGTCAGCTCCACCACGTAACCACCGTACGCGTTTAATCGGTTGACGAACCCGGTAACCGGTGTGACCGTTACGGCGGTTGCGCCGCGGTGGTGTGGCGCCAGGACCGGGAGGTTCCGATGGCATCGTGCGAGGCCCAGGCCGGGGTTGGACCTGGCCTGCGGGTGCGATCCGGCGAGCTGTCGATCCTGCTGGCCGCGGTCGCCTACGGGCTGAGCACGACGCTGTCCGTGGCCGCGCTGCACGCCGTGCGGCCGCTGGATCTGCTGGCGGTCGAGCTCGCCGGCGCCGCCGCGGTGCTGCTCGGCGCCGCGTTGGTCACCGGCCGGCTGCGCCGGCGCGGCGCGGTGCGGCAGATGATGCTCGGGGCGCTCGTCCCCGGTCTGGGCTACCTGCTCGGCGATTTCGGGCTGGACCGCACCAGCGCGTCGAACGGCAGTCTGCTGCTGGCCGCCGAGCCGCTGCTGACCGTCCTGCTGGCCGTGGTCGCCCTGCACGAGCGGCCCGAGCGCCGGGCCGTAGTCGCGCTCGCCTTCGGGCTGGCCGGGGGCGTGCTCGTGGCGCTCGATCCCGGCTCGCCCGGCCAGCCCGCCGGCACGACGACCGGCAATCTCCTCGTCCTCGCCGGAGTCGCCGTGAGTGCGGTGTTCGTCGTGGCGACCCGCCGCTACAGCGACGACGACGGCGACGCCCTCAACGCCAGCGCCTGGCAGACCGCGGGCGGCGCGGTGACCGCGACACCGTTCGTCGCCGCCGCCTGGGCCAGCGGTGACAGTCAGCTCACCACGGCCGACGCCGCCGGCTGGGCGGCGTGCGCCGGTGTCCTGCTCTGCGGCGCGGTGGCCGGGATCGCGTTCAACCGGGGCATTGGCCGGATGCCCGCAGCGCGAGCCAGCCAGCTGCTGAACCTGACCCCCGCGATCGGCACGCTGAGCGCCGTCACGCTCCTCGGCGAGCACCCGACGGCGCCGCAACTCGCGGGCGGCGTGGCCCTTTTCGTCGGCCTGACGCTCCTGCTGCGCGGCGCGCCTGACCCCGCGCCGCGGCAGCCGGCCCTGGATCAGGCTGTCGACGTGCCCGCGGCGCCTGCCGTCCCCGCGGCGTCGACGACCGCGGCGACGAGGGCCTCGCCGGTGTAGGCGACGCCGCCGAGGCCCCAGCCGCCGTCGGGGGCGTTGAGGATGTTGACCCAGGTATCGGCACGGTCGTGGTCGTCGACGGTGAGCGTGTCGACGATGTCGGTCGCCGCGGCGATGAACGCCGCGCGGCCGGCCAGGTCGGGCAGGCCGATGTTCGGCAGCTTGAGCTCGACCATGACCATCCGGCTGCGGCGCCCGCCCGCATAGACGTCCACCGGGTCCAGGACCTGGACGGTGCCGCCGATGATGCTGGTCAGGAAGGTGTTACCGGCGGCGCCGCTGGCCTCGACCAGGGCCGTCGTCAGTCGCGGCAGGATCTCGCGCCGGCCGGCCTCGGTGAGTTCTCCCCGCGCGGCGGTGACGGTAATGGGCATGGTGACCTCCAACAATGCTCTAGGACGTACGTACTAGCGAGAATGCTGCCCTAGGATGGTCGTACTAGTCAAGGGAGAGGGGAGCCGGGCCATGGCCGACACCCGAAGCCGCATGGTCGACGCCGCGATCCGCGGGCTACAGCGGCACGGCGCCGCCGGCATGTCGTTCACCGATGTCCTCCAGGACAGCGGCGCGGCCCGCGGCGCGATCTACCACCATTTCCCCGGCGGCAAGACCCAGCTCGTCGCCGAGGCGGCCGCGCGCAACGGGGAGGAGGTGCGCGCCGCCCTCGCCACCCTGCCCGCCGGCGACCCGCGGACCGTGGTCACGGCATTCCTCGACGCGATCCGGCCGGTGCTCGCCGCCTCAACGGCCGGCGGTGGCTGCGCGGTCGCCGCGATCACCGTCGGCGCCGGCGAACCCGGCTCCGGCGAGACCGACCTGCGGCGCGCCGCCGCCGGCATCTTCGCCTCGTGGGGCCAGATCCTGGCCGAACGGCTGGAGTCCCCCGACCTTGCGCCCACCGAGGCAGGTGAACTGGCCACCACGCTGATCATGCTGTTGGAGGGCGCGCACGTCCTCTGCCGAGCCGCCGGCGACCTCGAACCGTTCGAACAGGCCGCGCGCACCGCCGTCGCGCTGACCCGCGCGCGCCTGGCGTGATGAACGCGTCCGCCGGCGGCTGACGCGCACCCGCCACCGACCACCGCGGCGAATGACGGAAACGACCCGGTCTGTGGCCGCGGCCTGGCTATGCTTCCGACACGTAGCGCATCCGTGATCGTCGGAGGTTCGGGTGGCTGCCGGCATCGGGGGGTGCCAGGTGCACGCGTTCAGGTATCGGTCATGGACGTTCTGGCCGCGTGCGGTGGCCTGCCTCGCCGGCCTGTCGCTGGCCGTCACGATCACCGGTTGCGGTGGGAAGGACGACGGCGGTGACGTCCCGCCACCGGCACCCCGGCCCGCGGTGGCCAGGTGCCCGTCGGCTCCGACCGCGCCGGCCCTCGATCCGGCCGAGGAGCACCAGGTAAGCGTCAAGGACCTGCGCGTTCTCGATGGGAAGGTTCAACCGGACGGCAGGATCAACGTTTCGGGACGGCGCCATTACCTGGCCGGCACGCTCGCCAGCCCGCTCCCGGCCGATACGCGGCTGTGGGTCGTGACCCATCCCGCCTCCGGCGGCTACTACCTCCAGGCCGGCCCCGTCGTCGCGGCGACGGCCAGCGGTGGTTTCGCCACCTCGTTCAACCTCGGCATCAACGACGTGCCCGCAGCCGGATCGAACGAGGTCCGCCTGGTGCAGGTCGCCGCCGCCACCGGCGCGTACTTCACGAGCTGCCACCCGACGGCCGAGGTGAACCCGAGGCTGCCGAACGTGCCGCCCTGGCACGAGGTGGGCCAACTCGTCGTACTCAAAAGCTGAGATCGCCCCGGAAGGTCGGAGCCACCATGCAGCCCGACGACGCCGCCGGGGGTCGGCCGGACACGGACGGCCCGGACATTCGGCTCGCACCCGCGGACCGCGACGCGTTTCTGGCCGCGCTCGCCGCCACCGCGGCGGACGAGCACACCATCAGAATGCTGCTGGCGAGGATCACCTTCCCGATGAGCCGGGTGCCGTTCACGGCGGCGACACCGCTGCTGCGCTGGTCGGAGGTGTTTCGCGAACTGGACAACGGTGTGATCGCCGTCCCCTACCGACGGCTGCTGACCGCGGCGCTCGATCAGTGGCGCCACCATCCGACGTTCACCCGGCTGCGCGACACCTACCTGGCGGACCCGGAGCCGGAGCCGGACCCGGCTCCGTCGCCCGCGCCGCCCGGTCCGGGCGAGGGCACCGTTTGCGGAGGCGCCGTCGGGCGGACCAGTGTCCCGCGTTCGGGCCGTCGTCATCCTGGCTGGTCGCTGATCTCCGGCGCCGGGATCGTCGCGGTGGCGTTGCTCGCGGGACTGGTCTGGGCGCTAGCCCGGCCCGAGAGGTCCTGTGACCCGACGAGCGGGAAGGCCGTCGACGCGAGAGCGCGCCTGCCGACCGACGGCGACATCTCATCTCTGACGGTGACCACCGCGCGCTTTTCGCTGGACACCGCTCGAACTCCCGTCGCGCACCTGGCCCTTTCATTTGGCGGAAAGCCGCCGCCCGGCTATCGGGTGGAGTTGTTCAGCCGGCAGGTGACGAAAACGGAAGAGGCCAACTCGGTGGGCCGTTCGACCGCCGGGGACGGAGTCCTTGACGGCAACGGCATCTATCGGCCTGCCGCCGCGATCCGCACGCCGACCAGATGCTGGCGACAGACCGTCACCCTGGGCACGCCGAACGAGATCGGCATCATCTTCGGCATGTTCGTCGTCCTGCTGGACGAGCAGGCGTACGAGTCCTTCGTCCGATCTCCGGCGCGGGTCCTGTACGAGAAGAACGACCTCCGGGAGGGCCCCGGCCGGGCTCTGTTCGTCAGCGAGTTCTCGTTGCGGACCTGACCGCCACCCGCGGCTGTCAGGGGTCAGGTCGTGGGTTCGGTGGAAGAGTCATCCGGAGGCCCACGGCTCAGCGCGAGCCGCCCGACCGGCAGCCCGAGGAAGAACCATGTCGCCGAACGTCGTCTCGCCGGCTGCCAGTCCGGTGTACGCCAGCCCGACCGATATGGCGACCTACGGTGCGTACACCCCCGGCGCCACCGCCGGACCGGGCTCGGCCAACTCGGAAAGCGCCAGCAGCGCCACCTGTCGGACCGGCGGCGACACCAACGACGTGGTCGCCGGCGTCGGGATCCTGCAGACCGTCGGCACCGGAACGGCGCAGAGCAATCTGCACGTCAAGGGCATCGTTCCCTTTGACGGCACTGCCGAGTACGTCAGCGCCAACGGATACTCCGCCGGCGTCGTCGACACCGACACGACACAGGCGCGGGCAATCGGTGGAACGGGCGGTTCGGGAGGCGGCCTCGATGCCGCGTTCGGTTCCACGCCGTACGCCATGTGCCTCGACCCCGGCGACACGATCACGGGCACCCAGGTCGTGATGAACAGCGTCGCGGGGCCGAGCAGCAGCGGCGGCACCGCACTCGCGGTGGCCACCTGCCCTGCGGACACGCGCCTGCTCGGCGGCGGCGCACGGACGACCCCGGGCACCGCGGGCAGCCTCAAGCCCGTCGTCAGCTACCCCACGTTCCTGGACGGCACCGGCACGGGCACGCACGACAACGGCGCCATCGCCGCCGCCGACGGGGCGACCAACCCGGACTCCTGGGCGGCGGGCGGCCTCAACCGCGGAAACACCGGCAGCGGCTACACCACCTATGCCTACGCGATCTGCAGCGGGGACGACATCAATGTCAGCGGCGTGACCGTGACCGTGCATTACAACGAGACGACCGGCCCGACCAGCGTCGCCGCCCCGCAGAAGACCACCACCGGTTGCGGCGAGGGCGACGGAACCCTGATCAGCGGCGGTAGCCCGCTCACGACCTCGCCGGCGCACTGGACATCCACCACGCACACGAGCGGTATGGGCTCCACGAGCGCGACCAGGTCGCACGTCTGGGCATTGTGCCTGGCCGGCAACTGACCGTTATTCACAACAGAAACAACCTCTGACGCGACGCTGCACCACGGCCCCGGCGGCGGGCACGGCATTCGGTGCCCAGCCCGCCCGCCGGGGCTACCTTCCGTGCTGGATCTATCGCTTGCGGCTCGCCTTCCCAAAATAAATGCATCGGCCCCGGCGGCAGGCAGCTGGGCGTCGTGACCGTGCTGCCCGGCGGCGCGCTCTCCGTGACCGGCGGCCAGATCAGCGGCGCGGTGGCCAGCAGCCAGGCCGCCGCCATCACCCTGCGCCAAAGCTCGGTGAACGGCGCCGTCGCCGTCCTGGGCACCACCGGCTACGCCCTGATCGGTTCGGACCACCTGCCCTGCGCGGGCAACACCCTCACCGGTGCCCTTGACGTCAGCCGCGGCACCGGCGGCGTGCAGATCACCGGCAACACCGTCACCGGCGCCCGCCTCGGCCAGTGCCGATGAGGCCGGTGGGACCGTCCGCAGGGAAGGAGACAGCACACCGCGGGTAAAAACCAATCCAGCCGTGGGGGGGGGGGGGGCGGCCCCCCCCCCCCCCCCCCCCCGCGGCCCGGCGGGCCGCCCCCGGCCCCCCGCCCCCCCCCAAAACTCGTACAGACCCCAAAATAATAAAAACG
>NZ_JALKFU020000479.1 GCF_023242965.2 Frankia sp. AgKG'84/4 | reverse complement strand
GGTCGATCCTCGCCCGCCGCCAGCGCCCAACTGGATGCCGTCTTGGCCATTTTAGTATACAAAACCAGGTCGGCGGAACCCCTGTGGCGAAAAGCTCGCAGGTGGGGCCGGGTGCGACCGGCGAGCCGACGGCCGGCGCCGCAGGTCGGACAGTCGGACAGTCAGGCGGGGCGGCCGGTCAGGTCCGGGTCGGGCGGGGCGGCCGCGGTACGCGGATAGCCCCAGGTGCCGTTGCGGCGCTGGGCCTCGGTCCACGAGGCGATCGCCCGGCCGGGCTGGACGTCGCGGGCCATGTGGTCGGAGGCAGCGCCCTCGTCCGCGGCCAGGATCGCCTGCAGAATCTGGGCGTGCCCGGCCCACGACGCCGGCGAACGGCCCTCCAGGTCGTGCTCGAACATCCAGCGCACCCGGCTGCGGATGCTGCGCAGCAGGGTGGCCAGCTCGATGTTGCCCGACGCGCGGGCGACCAGGTCGTGGAACTGCTCGATGAGCGCCGGCAGCCGCTTGAACTCGCCGTTCTCCGCGGCCGCGGTGCCCTCGGCGACCGTGGCGGTCAGTTCGTCGACGTAGTCGCCGCCGGCGTGGCGGGCGGCGAGCACCGCCGCCATCACCTCCAGGGTGATGCGGACCTCCAGCAGGTCGAACACCCGCGCGACGCTCGGCACCGCGACGGTCGCGCCCCGGCGCGGCGCCAGCTCGATGAAGCCCTCGGCCTCCAGGCGCTGCAGCGCCTCGCGCACGGGGATGCGCGAGACACCCAGCTCGGTGGCGATGCTCTCCTCGCGAACCCGGCTGCCCGGCGGGAGCAGGCCCGAGGCAATGCGCTCACGCAACGTGTCGGCAACGATGTCGCGCAGGGGCGCCGAGTCCGAGTCCGCCATCAAGTCCCCACGTGGGCTCCGGTCCGCATGTCGCGTTCAGGTTATCGCTGCGGTCCCGGTGCTCGGCCGGGTGCCGCGCAACGACCAGGTGCCGGGATCACCCCAGATGGGATAGAGCGTCGGGCCGTCGTCCGGCAGGACGATCTCCGGGCCGATCCGGCGCGGTCCGAGCCGCTCCCACACCGTGAGGCTGCCCAGGCTCGACGCCTCCGCGTAGACGCCGGCGCCGGCCGTCCACGGGCACGGGAAACGTCGCAGGTCGTTCGCCTGGCTACGTGGTGCTCAGCGTCGGCGGACGACCCGAGCTCTCAGGGGCTCAGCGGATGGCCGCAGAAGTTCGGCTCGGTCACGACGAACGCATTGCCCGCGCTGTTGGCCTGGACGTAGGCCGAGCACACCAGCGGGTTGGCCGCCTCAGGCCGGAAACTGATCGGGCTGATCAGGCCGTTCGCGTCGTAGCTGTTCACCGCGCGCAGCGCGGCGACGAACCCGGCCCGCGTCGGGCACGGCCCGGCGAGGTCCAGGCCGCGCAGGAAGATGTCGGTGCTGATGTACGACGCCACGGCGATGTCCTGCTCGGGCTGGGTGATCTGCGGGGCGAACCGGCGCATCGCGCCGGCGTAGGCCTCGACGCCTGGTCCGCCGAGCTCGAACGGCCGGTAGTAGACCGGGATGCTGATCCCCGCCATCCGGGTGCCATACGTCGCGAGCAGCGTGTGGTTGTAACCGGTGGCGGACAGCACGACCTTGGGCCGGTAGTCGCCACCGCGCAGCGCACTCACGATGGCGACGAGGTCACGGGGGTCCAGGACGCCGACGACGGTGTCGGCGTGGGTGGCGGCGATGCGCCGGGCCAGTTCCGCCGGGTCATCGGCGCCGGAGGAGAAGGTGAAGGTGGCCGCCGTCGTCACCCCGGCGGCGGTGAGGCTGCGGACGTAGTAGTCGGCCGTCATCGACGTCGCCGCCGACAGCGCGGTCGTGATGATCACCGCGCGGCGTCCGCCCTCACCGACCACGTACCTGCCCGGTAGGTCCACAGCCTCGCCGGTGACCGTGGTGGCGGCGAACACGGTGGGCGAGGAGGACCCGACCTGATCTGTCGACGTCACCGGGATGCCCCGCTGAGTCACGTAGGCGACGCTGCCGGCCGCCGCCACCGTCGGTTCGATCAGGCCGAAGACCTGACGTTGTTCGACGAGGTCGCGGGCGGCGACACCGTTGACCGCGGCGGAGCCCTGGTCGTCGCGCCACTGGTAGACGACGCGCCGGCCGTGGATACCGCCGGCGGTGTTCGCCGCGCCGAGGCGGGCGTCGATCCCGGCCCGCGCCGCCTCGGACTGGCTCGCCGCCGGACCCGACGCGGGGATGAGCACGCCCAGGTCGATCTGGTGCTCCCCGACGCCCGGCGTCCCGCAGGGCGCCGCCGACACCCGGTCGGCGCTCGAGCAGCCGGCGAGAGCCGCCGAGAGCAGCACCGCGACGGCCAACGCCCCGCCGCACGGCGCACGGCGCCCGCTCGGGCGGGCCGCACGACCTCGCACGGACAGATGACCTCGAGAGAACACATCTTCTCCTGGGCGAACGGAGGCTGTATACGGGCAGTACCAACGGGAGGTCCGGCAATTGGCCGGCTTTCCACCGAAGGAGCCGGAAAGCTCGCGGTGCGGGAGGAACAGTACCAAGACATTTCCCGCCACCGAGCGCCTGTCGCCGCGCTCACCTATCCAGGTTCCCCAGTTCACCTCGGATTACCTGAGCATTCACCCGGGGGCCATCTGCCGATCCGCCGATCCACCAAATACCGATCCGCCGACCGCTGCGAGGACGTCAAGTTTTACAGCATTTCCGGGGCGGTTGTTTGCATTATCGCGGCAACCGTGACGGCCATAACAGCCGCAGCGTCGGCGCGATGCTGGAGGATGATCAGCATGAGCGCGGAACACAGGACGCCGGTCGACGTGTTGATGCTGGTCCTGCGGCAGGAGCAGCTTCTGTTGACCAGACGGGCGGGCGAGGTCTACGGCAGCGGATGGTGGGCGTTGCCCAGCGGACGGCTGGAAGCCGGCGAGGATGTCGTCGCGGCGGCCGTACGCGAACTCGACGAGGAGCTCGGCATCGCCGTCGACGACGAGGACGTGATGTTCGTCGGGGTCACCCACGCGCTGCCGCCGGGTCGCGCGGCGCGCGTCGGGTTCGGTTTCGCGCTCACCCGTTGGCGCGGGGAGCCGCGCATCCGCGAACCCGACCGCTGTGCCGCGCTGATCTGGTGTTCCCCCGACGACCTACCGGCCCACACCCTGCCCTACACCAGGGAGATCGTCCGGCTCTACCGCGCGGGCGCGTCGTTCTCCCGCTTCGGCTGGCGCGAACCGGTCGCCGATGCGTCCGTCGACGGTTCCCCGCCGGGACATCCGGCACAACCTGGAGGGACCGTTGGTGTGAGCCTCCAGCGCAGGAGCGGCGATGAGGGATGAACCGCCAGGCCAGCAAGCGGCCAGGGCAACCATCGGAAAGCCGGCGGATGCGGCGGCGGGCAGGGCGACGCCGATCGCACCCGGGCCGGCGACTGGGTGGCCTGGGCCGCCGGCAACGGCCAGCGGACGCCGGGGGAGGCCAAGGACCGGCTCAGGTTGCCAGCTCGTCCCGCAGTAGGTCCATGAGCACACCGTCATGCGGCACGCCGTCCGGGCCGATCTCGTACTGCCGCAGGATGCCGACACGACGAAAGCCCACCTTCGCGTAGCAGCGGATCGCCCTCGCGTTGTCCGCGGCCGGATCGATGGTGAGCCGGTGGTGGCCGCGCGCCCCGACCAGGAAACGGGCCAGCAGCGCGACCGCGGCGGTGCCGGTCCCGCGGTCCTGGAACCGGTCGCCGAGGAAGATGTCGATCCCGGCATGCCGGTAGCGCGGGTCGGTCTCCTCGCTGTACTGGATGCCGCCGGCCACCTCCCCGGCAACCGTTACCACGAGCAGCACCGTGCCGGTGTCACCCAGCAGGTCGCCGTGGATCTCCTCGACCGGCGGCGGCGGCCCCCACCAGCGGACCACCGTCGCCTCGGCCAGGATCGCCCGCAGCCGCTCGACCTCACCGGCCGCCCCCGGCCGCACGGTGACCTCCCCGGCCACGAGCACCGGACGCAGCTCCACGACAGACCTCCAGTCAGATCCGGAGCCGAAGATGATCTGATCGTAGCAATGGGCGGATCAGCCGGTGACCAGGGCCGGGCCTTCACGCCCGGCGGTGGCCGCCGACGGTTCGATGCCGGGGCCGGGGGGAACCAGCCACAGCCGCGGCGGACGTCGACCCCCCGACCGCGGCCCGACGACCGCCC
>NZ_JALKFU020000478.1 GCF_023242965.2 Frankia sp. AgKG'84/4 | reverse complement strand
CCGCTGGCCCGCGCCTATCGCGAGATCGCCGGCCGGCTGGCCACCCAGCTCGAGGCCCGACCGGTTCCGCTGCCCGCCTCGCCGGTCGCGGCGGGGATCGCGCCGCCTGCGGTGGCGGGCAGGTCGGCGACGGTGTTGGTGCCGATGGGTTCCCCGCCGGGTGAGGGTGAGACGGGCGGGTGGGTGCCGTCCTCGTCGGTGCGCGGGGGCCGGGGTGGGCGGCGATGACGGCCGGTGGGCCGGGGCTGTCGGGGCTGATCGGCGTGATCCGGGAGCGGGTCGCGGTGGAGTTGTCGGCGGTGGTCCGCGACGGGCAGGTCGGCGCGGGCTGGCCGGTGGCGGATCAGCGGGCGTTCGCCGCCGGGTTGGTCGCGGACATGCTGCGCACCAATGCTGAGCAGGCCCTCACGGCCGGCCGGTCGATGCTGAGCGCGACCGAGGAGGAACAGGTCGGCCGAACGGTGCTTGACGGGCTGTTCGCGTTGGGTGGGTTGCAGCCGCTGCTGGACGACCCGCGGATCGAGAACATCAACTGCAACGGGTGCGACGTGGTGTGGGTGCGGTACGCCGATGGCCAGCGGCTGCGGATGCCCCCGGTCGCCGCGTCGGACGAGGACCTCATCGAGCTCGTTCGCACGGTCGCGGCGCGCAGTGGGATGGAGGAACGCCGTTTCGATCGGGCGTCGCCTCGGCTGAACATGCAGCTGCCGGACGGGTCGCGCCTGTTCGCGGCGATGGCGGTGACCGTCCGGCCGGTCGTGTCGATCCGCCGCCACCGCTACCCACGCGTGAGCCTGGACCAGCTCGTCGAGGTCGGCACGATCACCGCCGGGCTCCGGGAGTTCCTGCGCGGACTGGTGCTGGCCCGGCGCAACATCCTGGTCGCCGGGGAGACCGGCGTGGGGAAGACGACGCTGATCCGGGCGCTGGCTGCGGATGTTCCCGCCGACGATCGGATCGTCACGATCGAGGACAGCCTCGAACTCGGACTGGACCGCGACGGCCTGCACGACGACGTCGTCGCGATGCAGGCCCGCGAAGCGAACCAGGAAGGGGCCGGGGAGATTGGCTTGGCGGAGCTGGTGCGCTGGGCTTTGCGGATGAGTCCGGACCGGGTCATCGTCGGGGAGGTCCGCGGCGGTGAGGTCGTCCCGATGCTGATGGCGATGTCACAGGGCACTGACGGCAGCCTCGCGACCATCCACGCTTCCAGCTCCGCCGGCGTCTTCGCGAAGATCGCGGCCTATGCGGCGATGGCCGACGGGCTGGCGATGGAGGCGACGAACCTGCTCACCGCCGCCGCGGTGCACATCGTCATCCACATGACCGTGGCGCAGGGCCGGCGGGTCGTGGGAAGCGTGCGGGAGGTCACCGGCGCCGACGGGCTGATGGTCACCTCGAATGAGGTGTGGCGTCCCGGCCCCGACGGGGCGGCGGTGCCGGGTGCGCCGCTGCGCGCGCAGACCGCCGCCGACATCGACGCCGCCCTGACCGCCCGCTACCACGCCCCGATCGCGGGGAACGCCTCGTGGTGAGTGTGTCGGGCGGGACGGGGCTCGCGGTGGGCTGCGGGTTGGGCGTCGCCGCCGGGCTGTGGCTGCTTCTCACCGCCGGCACCCCAAGCTGGCTGCGGCTGCGTGCGCGGCGCCGGTCGGGCCCGGTGCTCTCGGTGCAGGCCCGTACGGTCCGTCTGGTCGCGGCGGTCCTCGCCGCGCTGGCCGTGGGGGTGGTGACGGGCTGGCCGGTCGCTGCCGCCCTGGCCGCCGCCGCGGTGCTGGGTGCCCCGAGTCTGCTCACCGAAGGCAAAGCTGGTGCGGCCGAGACGGCCCGGGTGGAGGCGCTCGCGTCGTGGGCGGACATGCTGCGTGACACCCTGGCGGCCGGCGCCGGACTGGAGCAGACGATCCGCGCGACCGCGCCGATCGCCCCCGACCCGATCCGCGTCGAGGTCCTCACCCTCGCCGGTGCCCTGACCGACGGTGCCCGTCTCACCGACGCCCTGGCCGTGTTCGCCGACCAGCTCGACGACCCGACCGGGGATCTGATCGTGGCGGCGCTGCGTTTCGCCGCGGCCGGGCAGGGCCGCAACCTCGGGGATCTCCTCGACCGGCTCGCGACCGCCGCGCGGGGTCAGGCGGCGCTGCGGCTACGGGCGGCGGCGACCCGGGCCCGGATCCGTACCTCGACCCGCGTCATCGTCCTCACTACCCTGGCGATGGCCGCCGGGCTGACTCTGTTCAGCCCCGCGTTCGTCGCCCCCTACAGCACGGCGCTGGGCCAGCTCGTTCTCGCCGCGATCGGCGCCCTGTGGGCGGTGGCGTTCACCTGGCTTGCCCGGATGGGACGCCTGTCCCGCCCGGAGCGCATCCTTACCGCACCATCCCAGGCCAGCCCGTGATCCTCACCGTGGTCTGCGGGGTGGGCGTCGGCGCCGGTGTGTGGCTGGCCTGGACCGGGCTGCGTCCCGCCCGTCCCGACCTCGACGTCCTTCTCGCCGCCCTCACCCCCCACTCCATCGCCCCCGCCGCGCCGCCGTCGGGCGGGGCGCAGGAAGGGTGGGCGGCCCGCGTCGGACGGCCCCTCGCCGTCCGGCTCGGGCCGCTGCGGTTGCTGCCCGCCTCGATCCGCCGCGATCTCACGGTCCTGGACCGCGACCCCACCAGCCACCTTGCCGAGAAGCTCACCGCGGGGGTCGTCGGCCTGGCCCTTCCACCGATCCTCGGGCTGCTCCTCGCGCCCGCCGGGATCCGCCTGCCCCTCACGCTGCCCGCCGTCGGCGCGCTCGCCGTGGCCGCCGCGATGTTCCTCGGCCCCGACGTCGCGGTCCGCGCGGACGCCGCCCGCACCCGGCGCACCGTGCGCTACGCCTTCGCCGCGTTCCTGGACCTGACGGTGATCGCGATGGCGGGTGGCGCCGGGCTGGAACAGGCGGTCAGCGACGCTGCCGCCGCCGGCAACGGTGAGGCGTTCGCGTTGCTGCGCGGCGCGGTCGAACGCGCGGCGTTGACCCGCTCGCCGATCTGGACGCCACTCGCCGAACTCGGTGAACGTTACGACCTCACCGACATCATCCAAACCGCCGGGACGATGCACCTCGCCGGCGGGGAAGGCGCGCGGATCCGGGCGAGCCTCGCCGCACGGGCCGACACGATCCGCCTGCATGACCTCTCCGACGCCGACGCGGACGCCGCCGAGGCCACCGAACGCATGAGCCTGCCCGTCGTCCTGCTCACCGCCGGATTCCTCATCATGATCGCTTACCCGGCGGTCTCCCGTGTTCTGACCGGTCTGTAGCGCACCGCCCCCGCGAAAGGTCCCTCTGTGATGCCGCGTTCACGCCGCCCCGCCGGCCGTCTCCTGCACCTGGGTGCGGCGGCGGGCGCCCTACTGCTCTGCCTACCCGCACTCCTCGGCGCCCGGCTACGCCGCCTGGAGGAACGCGGCCGGGGACGCGACGACGGCTACTCCACCGAGTTCATGGTCATCACCGCGCTGCTGATCGCCGCCGCGGTCATCATCGTGGGCATCATCGCGAAGAAGTTGAAGGACAAGGCCAACGGCCTCAACCTGTGACTCTTCACCACCGCACCTGTTCCCGGTCGACATCCCGACCGGGAACAGGTGCGCGCACCCGATCGGGTAATTCGGCGCCTGCGGGTCAGGCCCGGCGAGCGACCCCTGCCCGCCACGACGACGAGGGAGCGGCGTCAACGGAGCTGGTCGTCGCCACCCCCCTCATCATGATCATGATGGTGGTGGTGGTGCAGCTCGCGGTGTGGGGATGGGCCGAGCAGGTCGCCTCCGCCGCCGCCCGGCGCGGCGTCGACGCGGCCCGCCTCGCTGGCGCCGACCCCCAGGCCGCCCAGAACACCGCCGGGCTGATCACCAGTCAGATCGGCGGCGGCGTCCTCACCGACCCGCAGGTCACCCTCACGCAGACCAGTCCGACGCTGCTCACGGTCACCGTCACCGGCACCGCGATCCGCTACCTCCCGGGCCTTGGCCTGCACGTGACCGCCCGCGCTTCCGGTGTCCGCGAGGTGATCCGGCCATGACCCGACGACCGCGTCGTGCCCGGTGCTCCCCGGGTCGGGACGGCGGTTCGGCCGCCGTGGAACTGACCCTGCTCGCCCCGCTGGTCGTGTTACTGCTGCTGCTCATCGTCGCCGGTGCCCGGGGCGCCGACGCCCGCGGCCAGGTCGACGCCGCCGCCGCAGCCGCCGCC
>NZ_JALKFU020000477.1 GCF_023242965.2 Frankia sp. AgKG'84/4 | reverse complement strand
GCGCGGCGGCAGGCGGCGCGGAGGCAGGCGGCGCGGCGGCAGGCGGCGCGGCGGGCTGACCGGCGGCGGTGATCTCGTCGATGAGGTCGCGCTGGGTGGGCAGCACGGCGAAGGCGAGCACCAGGGCGGCCAGGGTCGTCAGCACGATCGCCGCGATCAGCCAGCCCTCGCCGAGGACGCCGAGGCTCTGCGCGGTGAAGAAGCCGAACACGACGGCGACCAGGCCGAGCGCCGAGTAGACGCCGCAGATCCGGTAAAGCACCCGGGCGGTCCCGGCGGCCTGCCCGTCGCCGGGAGCGGACAGGGCCGCGCGGGCGGCCGGCGGGAACATGCTGGCCGCGACCGCGACCGGGCCGATCGCCAGGATCGCGGCGAGAACATGCACGCTGAGCAGGAGTTTTGTCACCGGCTGGCCTCTCGCGGCGACGGGCCGGGCGGCGGGGGGAACGGCGGGCGGTTCACGCGGGGCACCTCGAGGAGCGCAGGCACCACCCGGACACGCGCGACGAGGCCGACGGCGCGGGCGAGGTGGCGGACGGACGATTCGTCCTCGACGCTACGGGCGAATCGCCGGACGGATGCCTATCAGTCCCCCTTGATGGCACCGCCGGCCAGGTATCGCCCATCCCTGGACAGTTCCGACGGCGTACCCGTCAAGTGGCGGCGGCACCGATGGGTGAATCGGCTCGACACGCCGTCCGACGCGACGCCCAGAGGGCACCGTGTCGGCGAGTCGTCCCCCGATCTGATGGAAGATGCTCTCAGCGGGTGACCTGCCCGGTGCCGTACGTCTCGTACGTCTCGTACGTCTGCGGAAGGATGTCGGTATGTCATCGCGGGGCACTGTTCAACTCGATGTCCGTCTGCTGTTGCGCATCGACAACCGGGTGCTGCTCGCCCGACCGCCGGACGACGTCTGGCACGTGCTGCCCGGCGGGCCGGTGCGGGGCGGTGAGACCACCGACGACGCACTGGAGCGGCAGGTGGGCCGGCTCGCGGGCCCGCGGGTCGTGTCCCGGCAGTTCGTCGGGGCGGTCGAGCACGACGGGAGCGTCACCGGCACGTCGCCCCGGGAGGCCGAGGACCATGTCCTGAGTGTGCTGTTCGCCGGGGTGTGGCCGGCGGACATTCCGACGCCGTCCCGCTGGGGGGACCACATGCTCGTCCCGGTGAGCGTCGATGTCCTGCTGGCCACCCGGTTGCGGCCGCTGTCGATGGCCGAGGTGGTCCGGCGCTGGCTGGCCGAGGGCTGGCCGCTGTGGCGGGGGCTCGATCCGCTCGGCGGCAGCCGGCGGCTGCCGTCGCTGGCGTCGCTGCGGTCGCAGCTGTTCGCCCGCCGGGAGGAGCTGCGGACGCTGGAGTTCCGCGACGCGGCGATCGCGATGTGCGCGCTGGTCACGGTCGCGGACGGGCGGATCGACCCGACGGAGCGGGAAGGACTGCGGGCGTTCGCCGCGACCGATCCGGTGCTTGCCCAGTTCGATGAGGGCGACACCGTGCGGCTTTTCGAGGCGCATCTGGACCGGCTGACCGCCGATCTGGAGGCCGGTCGGCACCAGGCGCTCGCGGAGATCGCGAAGGTACGCGGCCGGGCCGCGCAGGCGGCGGCCGTCGTCCGGATGGGCCAGATCATCGGCCTGGTCGACGGCGAGTTCGTGGCCAGCGAACGGGCCGTCGTCCGCGACGCCGCGCTCACCCTCGGGCTGGATCCGGCTGAGTTCGCCCTGTAGACCCCGCGCGGGTGCGCCGTCAGCTGGTGCCGGTGGCGTCCGGGTCGTCGTCGACCACCTGGACGACGCCGATGGAGCGCCAGTTGACTTCCAGCTCCTTGCCGTCGGCGAGGGTGACCCGGTCGAGACCGATGTTGCCGGTCCGGCCGCTCATCACGTCGGCGGCCCGGCGGCGCAGGGCGGCCGCGTCGGTCCCGGCGGGCAGGTCGTACGTCTGGTCGTCGAGTACCAGCCGTGCCATCAGACCTCCCGGCGCGGGCGCCCGCGCGGGTCGGCGCGCAGCGGCCGACCGTCCGCCACCTTCAGGGACGGTAGTACGATCAGCACACTGAGTGCTCGACCGGCGCGAACGGCGTCCGGCCCGGTGGCGAATCAGTCCTCCTGATTGATCCCGAACCAGGTCATGACCTTCGCACCGAACTTCATGTCACCGTCGATCTTGATCTTTCTGGTGAGGAAGAGCTTGGCGCCGCTGACCTGGCCGATGAGCACCCGGACGAAGCGGACCCGGTCGGTGTTGATCGTCAACGCCCGGTCGGCCGGGACGCCGACGGTGTCGGCTGGCGCGTTGATCCCGAGGGTGCACGCTCCATCGATGATCCGCAGATCGTAGGTGCGCGCGGCACCGCCCGGACCGCCACCGAGGGCGAAACGGACCAGGGCGTTCTCACCCTCAGCCTGCTCAGGCCGGAACGTGTCGCGCATCTGTCGGAAGATCGCGTCGAGGACGCCATCTCCGGCCGGCCCGGTAAGCAGGTCGGAAATCTGTCGCTCCGACATGTCAGCCAGGGTGCTGACAAGCTTCGCGGGGTCGGCCGTGGGGTCGACGGCAAGGTCGGACATGTGTCCACTCCATTCGTTCGACAGGCTGCTTGGAGATACGGGCGGTTCGTCCGCAGCCCTCGCGGTCGGCCCGCCGACATTGGTGAAACCCAGGACAGCACGCTAGCGAATGGGATGTGGCGTTCGTCGCCCGGTAGGCCCTCGATCGACCGCGTGGCGCGCGGTCGCTATCGTGACCCGGTGGCCGATCCCACGTCGTGGTATGTCGAGGTTGATGGGCAGCCCATCGCCCCCCCGGGCCCGCTGCCGTCGGTCCTGCTCACCCACGGCCACTTCACCGTCATGCAGGTCCGCGCCGGCCGCGTCCGCGGCCTCGACCTGCATCTCGACCGCCTCGAGAGCGCCCATCGCGAGCTGTACGACGCGGCGCTGCCCGCCGATTTCCTCCGGGGCCGCATCCGGCAGGCGCTGGCCGCCGCGCGTCAGGACGCCACCGTCCGGGTCGTCGCCGCGCAGAATCTCGACGCCGGGCCGCGACCGGCCCTGCTCATCGTCGCGGTCGGGCCGCCCGGCGAGCCGTCGACCAATGCCGATCGGCTGATGTCAGTGCCTTACACCAGGCCGTTTCCGCATATCAAGCACCTGGGGACCTTCGGTCAGGCGCAGCACCGGCGCCTCGCCCGCCGCCGCGGCTTCGACGAGGCGCTGCTGACCGGCCCCGACGGGACGATCGCCGAAGGCGCTACGACCAACGTCGCCTTCCGGGTCGGGAACACCACGGTCTGGCCGGATGCGCCGGCGCTGCACGGCGTGACGATGGCCCTGCTGGAACGCGCGGCGGGCCACACGCGGGCGCCCGTGCGACTCGCCGATCTGGCCGGGTACGACGCGGCCGTGGTGACCAACTCGCGCGGGATCACGGCCGTCGCCGCCATCGACGGGCACCCGTTCACCGGTTCGGCGGCGTTCGCGGCGGATCTTCGCCGCTGTTACGACGCCGTCCCGTTCGACGCTGTCTGACGGCCGCCATCCGTTCCCGGCACCCTCGCCGAGCGTCAGCGTCAGATCCACCGGCCTGACGAGGGTCGAACCAGCAAATGTCCACTTACCGGCATGCAGTCCATCCTCTCCGCTAAAACTAAATTGTATATCGATATTTTTCTTCGATGACTATTGCGTCGACAACAGCCATTTCCTAGAGATACGCATGATGCCACGAAAAGTGGGCGTGGATCGGGTCGAACCTGTTTCCCCGGGACGGACTACTGGGTACCGTCAGAAGCCCGCAAGGATTTCCCGCCAGGTCTCGAAGGGTAGGACCAGCCCGCTTTCCCGCGTCGCTCGCGAAGGAACACGTCCGATGCCGCTTTCCTCAGCCCGGCTCCTCATCGCGCTCCTCATGCTCGAACAACACCGTGTCGAGCCCGCCTGGGTCCACGTGCGATACCCGGTCCCGCCGGCCGGCGAGCGGCACCTCGTCCGGGCGGCCGTGGCCATCGCCGCCGGTCGGCCCAAGGGCGCGCTGCGGGAGCTGCGCCACAGCGAGCACGACCGCGCCGACGCCGACCAGGCCGCCGCGCACGAAGCGCTGTTCCTGGCGGCGCTCGCGCTCGACCTGAACTGGGCCCCGGACGACGCGGGCCGCGTGGAGACCCCGGGAGCGGAGACCCCGGGAGTCGACGGACCGGGCCGATCGGCAGGAATCATGCCCG
>NZ_JALKFU020000476.1 GCF_023242965.2 Frankia sp. AgKG'84/4 | reverse complement strand
GCCCCCGCCCCGCCCGCGCCGGGCAGGGCGGGGGGCGGCGGCGCCCGGGTGCTCATCGTCGACGACGACCCCCTCGTGCGCGCCGGGCTGATGCTGATGCTCGACGGCGCCGCCGCCATCACCGTCGTCGGGCAGGCCGGTGACGGCGCCCACGCCCTGCGCGCCGTCGACACCCACCATCCCGACGTCGTCCTCATGGACCTGCGCATGCCGGTGATGGACGGGCTGGGCGCGACCCGCCGGCTACGCGCCCGCCCCCACCCACCCGAGGTCATCGTGCTGACAACGTTCGACACCGACGACAACGTCCTCGCCGCGCTGCGCGCCGGCGCCGGCGGATTCCTGCTCAAGGACGCCCCACCGGCACGCATCGTCGAGGCCGTCCTGCGCGTCGCCGCCGGCGAACCGATCCTCGCCCCCGCCGTCACCCGACGGCTGCTGGAACGCACCACCGCCGACGCCGCCCTACACGCCCGCGCCCGCACAGCCCTGGCCGATCTCACCCCCCGCGAACGTGACGTCGCCCTCGGTGTCGGCCGCGGCCACACCAACGCCGAGATCGCCGCCGACCTGCACCTCACGGTCGCCACCGTGAAGGCGAACATCACCCGGGTGCTGACCCGCCTCGCGCTGACCAACCGCACCCAGATCGCCCTGCTCGTCCACGACGCCGGGCAGCTGTGACGCACCGGGGGAGCAGGTGCAACAGGCTGGCAGCTGCGACCACACCGCATTGATCATTGTGGCTTATCGTCACCCCATGGCCTACGACGACCACGGCCCCAGCGAGCCTCCCAGCCCCGGCCCCGGCCCCGCCGCCGGCCACCACAGCCACCTCCACGGACACGCTCCCCATCACACCCCTGGGCACGGCCGGGCCGGGCGGCCGCGTCACGCGCTGTCCGAGCTGCTCGGGGGGCACAGCCACGACAGTGCCGACCAGATCGACGACGCCCTCGAAGCCGACAGCGTGGGGCGACGTGCGCTGCTGATCAGCCTTGGCACCCTCGGCGTCACCGCCGCCGTCCAGGCGATCATCGTCGCGCTGTCCGGGTCGGTGGCGCTGCTCGGGGACACCCTGCACAACGTCGCCGACGCGCTCACCGCAGTCCCGCTGCTGCTCGCCTTCACCCTCGCCCGACGCCCACCGAACCCCCGGTTCACCTACGGCTACGGCCGCGCCGAGGACCTCGCCGGCCTCACCGTCCTCACTATGATCATCTTCTCGAGTGGGTTCGCCGCCTGGGCCGCGATCGACCGGCTGGCACACCCCCGTCCACTCGAGCATCTCCCCGCGGTCGCCGCCGCCGGCCTGCTCGGCTTCCTCGGCAACGAGATCGTCGCCCGCTACCGCATCGGTGTCGGGCAGCGCATCGGCTCCGCCGCGCTGGTCGCCGACGGCCTGCACGCCCGCACCGACGGATTCACCAGCCTCGCGGTCCTGCTCGGAGCCGCCGGGGTCGCCCTGGGCTGGCACTGGGCCGACCCCGCCATCGGCCTGGTGATCACCGCCGCGATCCTCGGGGTCCTGCGCTCGGCCGCCCGCGTCGTCACCGCACGACTGATGGACGCCGTCGACCCTGCGCTGCACGCACAGGCCACCAGCACCCTGCTGCACACCGACGGCGTCCAGTCCGTCCGCGACCTGCGGCTGCGCTGGATCGGCCACACCCTGCGCGCCGAAGCCGACATCACCGTCGAGGCGACCCTGAGCCTGCGCGCCGCCCACGACGTCGCCCACGCCGCCGAAGCCCATCTGCTACGCCACCTGCGTCGCCTGTCCGCCGTGACCATCCACACCAGCCCCGCCCACCACCACCCCGGCCCACCCTGACCGGCCCACCCTGACCGGCCCACCCTGACCGGCCCACCGCAGCCGGCGCACGCCGAGCCTGCTCGCCGCGGCCGGAATCAAGGCAGGGTCATCGAGCTCAGCACCCGCCCGGCGCTGTCACGGGCGAACAGCGACAGCGGCGGGCGGTGCGACGCCTTGCCGAAGGTCGCGACCGTCCTGCTCCAGGAGAGAGCGAACGCGCCCGTCGCACCCACCGCGACGCGCATCGCCTCCCCGCCGGGAATCACCGCGAACAGCTCCTTCACCTGCGGGGACACCCGTCCGAAGGCCTGCCACAGCCAGGTCGGACTGTCCCAGTCGACCACCCGCACCTCCCTGCCGCCCGCGTCGAACATCTCCATCGGCGCCGACGGTGGCCGGGACAGCCCGGGGACGCGGTCCGACCACCACCAGCGCAGCATCGGCCGGTCGGACCAGGAGAAGTCCGGCGGGCCGTCACGGTCGACCAGCTCCACCAGACAGGCGGCCAGACCGTGGCTGCTTCCCACGAACACCAGGGTCCTTCGACCGCGACGAGCAGCCGGCTCCCGGCATCGGCCAACACCGGGCGGCCGTCACCGCCGCCGGCATCGACGCAGCCGCCCAGGCCCCGGTCACCGAACCACACATGACCGTAACGTCGATCTTGTCGGGTAGGTGCGGCACCGGCAACTCCCCGACGGACCCGCGGCGACGGCGCGCAGCCGATACGGTCAGCGCACATCGGCGACATGGCGGGATCGGTGGACCAGTGACCGTGCACGAACCCTCACCCGCGCACGCGCCCGGGCTGCGCCGCCGCCTCGGCCTGACCGACGCGGTGATGATCGGACTGGGCGCGATGATCGGCGCGGGGATCTTCGCCGCGCTCGGCCCGGCCGCACGCGAAGCCGGTTCCGGGGTGCTACCCGCACTGGGAATCGCCGCCGCACTCGCCTACTGCAACGCCACCTCCTCGGCGCGCCTCGCCGCCCGCTACCCGACCTCCGGCGGCACCTACGTCTACGGCCGTGAACGCCTCGGAGCGTTCTGGGGTCATCTCGCCGGCTGGGCGTTCGTCGTCGGCAAGACCGCGTCCTGCGCCGCGATGGCACTGACCGTCGGGACCTACACCTGGCCCGGCCACGCCCACCTGGTCGCGGTCGCGGCGGTGCTCGCGCTGACCGCGGTGAACTACGCCGGGGTGCAGAAATCGGCGCTGCTCACCCGGCTGATCGTCGCGGTGGTCCTCGCCGTGCTAGCCGCGGTGCTCGCCGCCGCCCTGTCCTCACCCGCCGCGCACACCAGCCACCTGGCCCTTCGCGCCGACGCCACACCCGGCGGGGTGCTGCGGGCCGCCGGCCTGCTGTTCTTCGCCTTCGCCGGCTACGCCCGCATCGCCACCCTCGGCGAGGAGGTCCGCGACCCCGCCCGCACCATCCCCCGCGCGATCCCCACCGCCCTGACGATCACCCTGATCGTCTACCTGGCCGTCGCCGTCGCCGCCCTCACCGTCCTGGGCCCCACCCGCCTCGGCGCCGCCCTCACGCCCCTCGCCGACACGGTGCGCGCCGCCGGCGCCGCCTGGCTGGTCCCGGTCGTGCGGGTCGGCGCCGCCCTCGCCGCCGCCGGCTCGCTGCTCGCCCTGATCCTCGGGGTGTCGCGCACCACCCTGGCGATGCCCCCCGCGACCGCCACCTACCCCACGTCCTCGCCGCGGTCCACCCACGCACGGCGGTGCCACACCGGGCCGAACTCCTCGTCGGCACCGTCGTCGCCGTCCTCGCCGCCACCTGCGACGTGCGGGACGCGATCGGCTTCTCGTCCTTCGGGGTGCTGGTCTACTACGCGATCGCCAACGCCAGCGCCTGGACCCTCACCGCACCCGAAGGCCGCCCGCCCCGCGCCGTACCCGCCCTCGGCCTCGCCGGCTGCCTGACCCTCGCCTTCGCCCTACCCGTGTCCTCGGTACTCACCGCCGTCGCGGTCCTCGCCGCGGGCGCCGTCCTCTACCGCCTGCGCCCCGCCCCGCCCACCCACCCGCAGCCATGAGCTGTTCGGACGCCGGCGTGGTCGCACGGCGCAGGTGTCGGCGCGCAGGGATGTTCGGGTGTGGGATGCGGCGGCTACCGGCGTCGCGGTGGACGCCTACCCGACGTCGACGCCGACTCGGACGCCCCCGCCCAGTGCGCCGGGCGGGTCAGGGACGGCGGGAGGACGGTGGTGATGTCCCCGCGGGCCGATGCGAGCTGCGCCGCGGTGAGAAACAGCGCGCCGCGCAGGTCCGCGCCACCCAGATCGGCACCGCGCAGGTCCGCGCCACGCACGTCCGCGCCACGCAGGTCCGCGCCACGCAGGTCCGCGCCGATCAGCAGCCGGCCGCTCAACCCGAGGCCGCGCAGGTCCGCGCCACGC
>NZ_JALKFU020000475.1 GCF_023242965.2 Frankia sp. AgKG'84/4 | reverse complement strand
GGCATTCGCAGGGGGAGATCGCGGCGGCGTGTGTGGCGGGGGCGTTGGGTCTGGCGGATGGGGCGCGGGTGGTGGCGGTGCGCAGCGGGCTGGTGGCGGCCGGGTTGTCGGGTCGGGGTGGGATGGCGTCGGTGGCGTTGCCGTCCGGGGAGGTGGCGGAGCGCCTTGGGGGGTGGGCCGGGCGGCTGTCGGTGGCGGCGGTGAACGGGCCGTCGTCGACGGTGGTGTCGGGTGATCCGCAGGCGTTGGACGAGTTCCTGGCCGGTTGTGAAACGCAGGGAGTTCGGGTTCGGCGGATCGCGGTGGATTATGCGTCGCATTCGGCGCAGGTCGACGATGTTGTGGACGAGCTGATGGTGGCTTTGGCCGATATCACCCCGCGGGTGCCGGAGATTCCGTTCTTTTCGACGGTGACCGGCGGGCCGGTGGAAGAGACGGTGTTGGATGCCGGTTACTGGGTGCGGAACCTGCGGGAGCCGGTGTTGTTCGAGCCGGTGGTGCGGGGTCTGCTGGACAGCGGTCGTCGTGTTTTCGTCGAGGTCAGTCCGCATCCGGTGTTGACGGTCGGTATGCAGGAGACCATCGACGCGGCAGCGGATTCGAGCGCGGCCACGGATTCTGCTTCTGACGCTGTGGCGTTCGGGACGCTGCGCCGTGACGATGGCGGTCCGGGGCGTTTTCTGGCCAGTGTGGCCGAGGTGTTCACCCGCGGTGTCGCGGTGGACTGGGCGCCGATGTTCGGGGCGCCGATGCTCGGAGCGCCGCCCCGGCGGGTCGATCTGCCCACCTACGCCTTCCAGGAGCAGCGGTACTGGCTGGAACCGGCGGGGCCCGGGGCCACCGACGTCGCCGCCGCCGGGCTGGATGCGGCCGACCATCCTCTGCTGGGCGCCGCCGTCACAGTGGCGAGCTCCGACAGCCTGCTGGTCACCGGCCGGCTCTCCCTGAGCGACCATCCCTGGCTCGCCGACCACGCCGTGTCGGGCACGGTGCTGCTGCCGGGTGCGGCGTTCGTGGAGCTCGCCGTCCACGTCGGCTCGCAGGTCGGCTGCGGGCGGGTGGAGGACCTGACCATCGCGGTCCCGCTGGTCCTGCCCGCCTCGGGTGCCGTCCGGATCCAGGTGACGGTCGATCCGCCCGACGACGGCGGCCGCCGCGCGGTGTCCTTCTTCTCCCATCCCGACACCGCCGGTGCGGATGCCGGCGACCGGGTCTGGACGCGGCATGCGTCCGGCCTGCTCGCGGCGGACACCCGGGCGCCGTCGATCGACACCGGGGCCTGGCCGCCGGCCGGGGCCGAGCCGGCTGCTCACGAGACCCTCTACGACGATCTGGCCGCGGTCGGCTTCACCTACGGCCCGGTGTTCCGGGGGCTGCGCGCCGCCTGGCGGCTGGGCGACGAGGTGCTCGCCGAGGTGAGCCTGCCATCCGAGCACGGACCGGACGCCGGCTCGTTCGGGTTGCATCCGGCGCTGCTGGACGCGGCCCTGCACGCGATGGCGCTCGGCGGACTGCCCAACCCCGGCGAGCGCGACGACAGCACCCGGCTGCCGTTCGCCTGGAGTGGCATCGGCCTGTACGCCACCGGTGCCACCGCGCTGCGGGTACGACTGGCACCGGCCGGTCGCGACGCGATCAGCCTGCGGCTCACCGACACCGATGGTCAGCCGGTGGCCACCATCGAGTCGCTGGTGCTGCGGGCCGTCGATCCGGCGCGCCCCGCCGGTGGCTCGGTTGTGGTGGACGACCTGTACGAGTTCGGCTGGGTGACGGTGCCGCCGGTCGCCGTGGACGTGCCGGTCGCCGCGGGCTCGGCACCGTCCACGTGGGCGGTCCTCGGCGCCGACCCGGTGATCACGCCGGAGCTGACAGAGCTGACAGAGCTGGCGGGCAGCGGCGTCGTCGTCGATCACCACGTCGATCTGCCGGCGCTGTCGGCCGCCGTGGCGGCCGGGGTACCCGTGCCCGCTGTGGTGCTCGTGCCCTGCCCGTCCGCGCATCCGGATCCGGGCACCGGCCCGGCCGAAGATGGTCGGGTTGGGGGCGCACCGGCCCAGCAGGCACCGGCCCAGCAGGCACCGGCCCAGCAGGCATGGGTCGAGCAGCTGCGGGCCGAGGACGTGCGGACGGCCACCGGTCACGCCCTGCGGTTGGCGCAGCAGTGGCTCGCCGACGACCGCTTCGCCTCCTCCCGGCTGGTCCTGGTGAGTCGGGCAGCCGTGGCGGCCGGACCCGGTGACCCGCCGGCCGATCCCGTCTCGGCGGCGGTGTGGGGCCTGCTCCTGTCCGCCCGCTCGGAGAACCCCGACCGCTTCGCGCTGATCGACCTCGACGCCGAACCGGCGTCGTGGCAGGCGCTGCCCACCGCGGTGGCGGCGCTGGCCGCCGACGAGCCGCGGCTCGCGATCCGCGCGGGCGAGGTGCGGGTCGGCCGGCTGGTGCGGGCCGGGGGTGGCGACACGCTCGTGCCCCCGGCGGTGGCCGCCTGGCGGCTGGAAAGCACCGGCAAGGGTGCCCTGGCGAACCTGGCGCTGTTGCCCTGCCCGGAGGCGTCCGGGCCGCTGGTCGGCGCCCAGGTCCGGGTTCGGATGCGGGCGTCCGGGCTGAACTTCCGGGACGCGCTGAACGCGCTGGGGCTCTACCCCGGCGACGCGGGTCCGCTGGGCATCGAGGGCGCCGGGGTGGTCGTCGAGGTCGGCCCGGACGTGACGGACCTGGCCGTGGGGGAGGCGGTGATGGGGCTGTTCGCCGGTTCCTTCGCCTCCCTGACGGTGACCGACCGGCGCATGCTCGCCCGCGTCCCCGCCGGCTGGACGTTCGGCCAGGCCGCCTCGGTGCCGGTCGTCTTCCTCACCGCGTACTACGGACTCGTCGATCTCGCCGGTCTGCACGCCGGGCAGACGGTGCTCGTGCACGCGGCGGCCGGCGGGGTCGGGATGGCCGCCGTCCAGCTGGCCCGTCATCTCGGCGCCGAGGTGTACGCGACGGCGAGCCCCGGCAAGTGGGACGTCCTGCGGGCGATGGGGATCGACGATGACCATCTCGCCTCCTCCCGGACCCTGGACTTCGCCGACCGGTTCCACGCCACCTCCGGCGGGGCGGGCGTCGACGTGGTCCTCAACGCGCTCGCCGGTGAGTTCGTCGACGCCTCGCTGCGGCTGCTGCCCCGCGGTGGCGCGTTCGTGGAGATGGGCAAGACCGACGTCCGGGACGCGGCGGTCGTCGCCGCCGAGCGTCCCGGGGTGCGTTACCACGCGTTCGAGCTGATGGACGCCGGCCTCGGGCGCCTCCAGGAGCTGTTCGCCGAGGTCATCGCGCTGTTCGCGCAGGGCGTGCTCAACCCCCTGCCGACCCGGTTCGTCGACGTCCGCCGGGCACCGGAGGCGTTCCGCTTCCTCAGCCAGGGCCGCCACATCGGCAAGATCGTCCTGACCGCGCCGCCCGCGACACCGGCCACGGGATGGGATCCGCAGGGCACGGTGCTGGTCACCGGTGCCACCGGGACGCTGGGGGCGCTGGTGGCCAGGCACCTCGTCGCCGTCCACGGCGTGCGTCACCTCGTGCTGGTCGGCCGCCGCGGTGCCGCCGCGCCCGGCGCCGCCCGCCTGGCGCAGGAGCTGGACGGACTGGGCGCCACCGTCACGCTCGCCGCATGCGACGCGGCGGACCGGGACCAGCTCGCCGCCGTCGTCGATGCCATCCCGGCCCGGCACCCGCTGACCGCGGTTGTCCACGCGGCCGGCGTGCTCGACGACGGGGTGGTCGCCGCGCTCACGCCCGAACGGCTGGACCAGGTGCTGCGGCCGAAGGTGGACGCCGTGCTCAACCTGCACGCACTCACCGCCGGCCGGGATCTGGCGGCGTTCGTCCTGTTCTCCTCGATCGCCGGGATCTTCGGTGGTCCGGGCCAGGGTAACTACGCCGCGGCCAACGCCTTCCTCGACGCGTTCGCCGAGCGCCGCCGGGCCGCCGGCCTGCCCGCGGTGTCGATGGTCTGGGGACGGTGGGCGCCCGGCAGTGACATGACCGGCCACCTCGACGACACCGCGCTACGGCGGATGGACACCGGCGGGCTGCGGCCACTCGACGCCGAGGCGGGGCTGGCGCTGTTCGACGCGGCAGCCGGCGCATCCACCGCGGTGAGCGTCCCGGCCGCGTTCGACCTGGCGGCGATCCGGGCGCTGGCCTCGACGCGGGGCATCCCCGCGTCGCTTCGCGGACTGGTGCGGCCAC
>NZ_JALKFU020000474.1 GCF_023242965.2 Frankia sp. AgKG'84/4 | reverse complement strand
GGGTCGAGCAGGCCGGCGGCGGCGCGGGCGAGCAGCGCGGGGTCGGTGAGCAGCCGGCGCACCAGGGCGGCGGTGAGCTGGCCGGCGCCGCCCTGGGGCACGGGGAAACCGACATCCTGGCCGAGCATCGCCAGCAGCCAGCCGAACAGCGCCGACCCGGCGGCCTCCGGCGCCAGATCGGTGTGCAGGGCGTTGCCCGCGAGCAGCAGCCCGGCGCCGTCCCCGGCGAACTCCTCGTCGGCGAAGCGACGCACCGGCAGCAGCGCGAACCGCGCGAACCGCAGCGTCTGCCCCACCCCCATCCCGCGCGCCAGGCGGGCGCCCGCACGCACCGGCGGGAACGGCGTCGCCACCAGCGCCTCGACCAACGGTTCCCGGATCCGCTGCCACCGGTCGACCTGGGCGCGCCACGCCCCCGCGTCCGCCGGTGCGAACTCGGCGAGTGAACGGGCCGTGGCGTCCAGATCCGTCGACAGCACGGCGCACCGGCCGTCCGGCAGCGGATGGGCGAGCACCTGCGGCGCGCGCACCCAGCGCAGCCCGCTGCTCTCCAGGTCGAGCGCGCGCAGCACCGGCGACGCGGCGGCCAGCGGGTAGAAGGCGCTGAACAGGTCGGTGACGTACCCGGGCCGCACCGTCTCGCCCGACCGGCAGGCGCCGCCCGCCTCGGCCGCCGCCTCGCAGACGACGACCTCCCAGCCGGCGTCCGCGAGGATGTTCGCCGCCACCAGCCCGTTGACCCCGGCACCGATCACCACCGCATCGGCCGTCCCGGCCCAGGGGGTCGCCGCTCGGTGGTCTGACACGGTGCCGGGACTGTCCATGAACGCTGCCTACCCCACCCTGGCGACGCCCACAACCGGTCGCCGCCAGGTCAGGGCCGGAATCGGGCCACGGCCGCGGTCCGGACCGCGGGTACACCGCCGCCGAAGCGGGCGGGCGGCGACGATATCCAGACCGGTCGCGGATATTCGCACCCGCCTGATCACCCGAGAACCCACGCGAGGTCGGCACGCTCCGCGCGCATCAGCCGGCGGCGGGACCCTGGCAATCCGGTCAGGTATTCGTGGCCTTGGGTCAGCCCCTGCGGCGACTCCGTGAAACCGCGTGACGACGTGCCGCAGCTCATCCAACGCTCTGCGCGAACGCAAACGCCCAGGCGGGCGTGTGCGATGATTGCGAGGCACTCGACCGGGTGCGAGCGTGAGGGGCATGGAGTCAGAATTCCGATGAACGCCGCAGCACCGAGCCGTCCCTACAATGTCCTGCTCGCCGAGGACGACCCCGGCGACGTCATGCTCGTCGAGGAGGCGTTCCTCTCCCGAGGCTTCGGCCAGACCCTGCACACCGTCAGCGACGGTGTGCAGGCCCTGGAATTTCTGCGCGACCCGTCGGCGCCGCTGCCCGACCTGATCATTCTTGATCTGAACATGCCCCGGCTGGGCGGGCGTGACACGCTTGCCGCGATCAGGTCCGATCCCGCGCTCGCGCGCATTCCGGTCGTCATCCTGACGACGTCCGACGCGCCCAGTGACGTCATCGGCAGCTACGAACTTCACGCGAGTGCCTACGTCTGCAAACCGACCGATCTGGACGCTTTCCTCGCCGCCGTCCACAGCATCGACGACTTCTACCTCGGCCTCGTCCGCCTGCCCCCCACCTGACCTGATCGCGCGGCGGTCAGTGTGGTCGGCCGTGGTGGTTCAGACCGTGGTCGCCGCGGTGAGGCCGGCCTGGACGGCGCGGACGACGTCGTTGATGGTGGCGAGGGTGAAGACGTCCTCGTCGTCGATCTCGATGCCGTAGGTGCGTTCCACCCGCGAGATCATGACGAGAACCTTCACCGAGTCCGCGCCTTCGGCGCCGCGCAGGTCCAGATCGGGGGCCAGGCGGTCGACGGGGATCCCGATCTCGCGGTGGACGATCTCGGTGACGGTACGGACAATGTCGTCGTGCGACGGTGTCATCGTGGCTCCTTCGGCACGCGGGGTGGGAGTCAGTGGGAGGTGCCGGCGACCGGCGCCGCGCTGGTCAACCGGGTCGCCGCGAGGACCGCTTCGACCTGGTCGAACTCCTCCGGGCGCAGGTCCATGCGCTGGCGGGCGCTGTCCATCGAGATCGGCCGGTAGGTGGCGTTCGCCGAGGCCACCAGGGCGCCGTCGGCATCGAGGATCTCGGACTCCGCGCGCACCAGGCCGCCCACCCCCGCCGGCGTCGAGCCCGCCTCGGGCCCGCCGGGGAGCAGCCGGGCGACGCACTGGTAGTCCGTGTCGATTCGCATCGAGGTGACGTACCGCAGACGCATCCCGGTGGTGAGCGCGGTCAGGCCGGTGCGCAGGACGAGGAGGTTGCCCATCGTCTCGTCGCAGATGACCCCGATCAGGCCGCCGTGGACGATCCCCGGGTAGGACTCGAAGCCGCGGCCCAGCCGGAATCGGGTGTCGATCTCGCCGTCGGGCCGGGCGGCGAACCGCAGGCGCAGGCCGCTGCTGTTGTGCGGGGAGCAGCCGAAGCAGCGGTAGTCCGCCAGCACCGACCACGGCACCGGCAGATACTCCCCACCGGTCGCCTCGGGCGCCTGCCCGGCGGGCTGGGGCTCGATCGGATGGCTGTGCATCATCGGGTGCTCAGCCGGCCAGGTCGGCCATCGCATGCCGGATCCCGGCGTTGCGGCTGAGGTCGTAACCGACGGCCGTGCCGAGCATGCGGCGGAGCTTGGCCTGCAGCCTGTCCAGCGCGTCCGGCGGCGAGATCTGGATGAAGACGTCGATCACGTCGTCCACGGTCTCGTGGCCGCGCATTTCCTCGACGCGCTGGTGCTTGTAGACCCCGACCGGGTGGTTCAGCCGCGAGCTGGTGACGTAGAAGTGAATTCTTTCCAACACGGACTTCAGTTCGTGCGGGTGGGCTTCCAGGCGGCGCTTCAGGTAGTAGAGGAACTCGCGGGCGTGGCCCGCCTCGTCCCGGCTGGCGCGCAGGAACAGGTCGGCGAGGACCGGCTCCTCGACCCATTCCGACAACGCCCGGTAGACCGTGTTCACGATGATCTCGGAGATCACGTTGGTGGTCAGCGTGGCGCTGGGCGTGACGCCGGCCTCGTAGGGCTCACGCAGGGATTCGATCTTGGCCTGGTCGATGTGCACATCGACGCCGCGCAGCCAGGCGCGGAAGGCGTAGTGATGTTGCAGCTCCTGGTACGCCCAGACGGCGACGAAGGCCGAGCAGTCGTAGTCATCGTCGAACTCGCTGAGGAAGCCGTGCAGGCCGGGAAGCGAGGTGGCCTCCCCCATGACGACACCCTTTACCAGCGGTATGTAGGACGGCTGGACCAGATCCTGCCTGATGTTGTCCAGATCGAGGTCGGAAACCTTCCACTGGAGGCGCTCGTAGTGGGTGAAGACTTCGAAACTGTGGGCGCTTTCCGGCGCGACAGTCGACATGAGTGAACTCCTTCTGCGTTACCTCGCAGACCATTCCATGCCCACCGTAGGCGGGCATCCCGACAACAACAACCCTCCGCCCTGATCTACAATCGGGCCATTTACATCCGCTATCCACCGACCGGAGGTAACGGATATGCCTTGGTGGCCGGCCACCCACACATGGGTATCCGGGAGGCGAACATAGGGAGTCATTCCCGATGTCGGGATGCCGCGGCGCGGCGAAAGTGATGGCACACCGGACGGCAGCGGGCCGCCGGCTCGAAAGGAGCACCACCATGCCTCGCTTCGTCATTGAGCGTGAGATCCCCGGCGCCGGCAACCTCAGCCAGGAGGAGCTGGCCGAGATCGCCCGCACCTCCAACGAGGCCGTGGCGTCGCTCGGGGTGCCTTACACCTGGGTCAACAGCTACGTCACCGGCGACAAGATCTACTGCGTGCACGAGGCGGACGACGCGGAGACGATCCTCGAGCACGCCCGCCGCGGCGGCTTCCCCGCCAACAGCGTCGCGGCCGTCGCGACCGAGTTCGGCCCGCGCAGCGCCGCGACGGCGTCGCGGTGACCGTCGCCCCGATGACGGGGCCGACGTCGCGGCGGGGCGTTCGACGATTCCACGTCGGCGCCCCACCCACCCGCCTCTACCCTGTGCGGGTGGAGCTCCTCGAACGGGACCGTGAGGTCGACGCCGTGCGCGCGGCGATCGACCAGGCGGCAGCCGGGCAGGGATCGGGTGTCGCGGTCACCGGCGAGCCGGGCGCGGGCAAGTCGGCCCTGCTCGCGGCGGCCCGGGCG
>NZ_JALKFU020000473.1 GCF_023242965.2 Frankia sp. AgKG'84/4 | reverse complement strand
CGCCCGCGCTGGCGGACGGGCTCAGGCTCGGGTCGAGGGCCGGGCCGTCGGGCGCCGGGCTGGCAGGGGTCGGGCTGGCAGGGGTCGGGCTGGCAGGGGTCGGGCTGGCAGGGGTCGGGTCGAGGGTGGGCTCAGGCATCGTGGTTGCTCCTGCGGACGGTTCCCGGTGCCGCGGTCGGCCGGGCGCCGCCGCCGCCGGTGGAGTCGAGCAGGCGCAGCACCGCGAGCACGCGGCGATGGTCGTCCTCGGCCACCGGAAGATCGAGCTTGGTGAAGATGCTGGTCACGTGTCTCTCGACGGCGCGTTCACTGATCGACAGCGCGGTGGCGATCGCCGCGTTCGAGCGACCCTCGGCCATCAGATGGAGCACCTCGGTCTCGCGCGGGGTGAGCCGTTCCAGCGGGTCGCGGCGGCGGGACCGGACCAGCAGTTGGGTGACGACCTCGGCGTCGAGCACGGTGGCGCCGGCGGCGACCCGGCCGAGCGCCGCGTGGAAGTCGGCGACCTCGCTGACCCGATCCTTGAGCAGGTAGCCGACGCCCCGGCTGGTCGGGCCGGTCACCAGGTCGACGGCGTAGCGCTCCTCGACGTACTGGGACAGCACGAGCACGCCGACCGCCGGCCACTGCCGGCGCAGCACCAGGGCCGCGCGCACCCCCTCGTCGGTGAACGTCGGGGGCAGGCGCACGTCGACGACGCAGACGTCCGGCGGTGCGGCGGCGACCTCACGCAGCAGGCCCTCGGCGTCGCCGACCGCGGCGGACACGGTGACGCCCAGCTCTTCGAGCAGCCGGGTCAGGCCCTCGCGCAGCAGCACCGAATCCTCGGCGATCATGACGCGCACGGCAGCTCCAGACGCAGGGTGGTGCCCTCCCCGGGCGGACTCGTCAGGCCGAAGGTGCCGTCGACGGCACGGGCCCGGTCACGCAGGCCGGCCAGGCCGCTGCCGGCGTTCTCGCTGGCGCCGCCGCGGCCGTCGTCGGCGACCTCGACGACCAGCCGGCTCCCACCGCGCCGCACCACCACCCGCGCCCGGGACGCCGCCGCGTGCCGGGCGATGTTGGTCAGCGCCTCGGCGACGAAGAAGTAGGCGACGGCCTCCGCGTCGGGATCACGCCGGGCGACGGTATCGGTGTCGATGTCAGTGTCGGTGTCGGTGTCGGTGTCGATGTCGATGTCGATGTCGATGGTGACGGGCACCGGGCAGCGGGCCGCGAGCCCGGACAGCGCCGCGTCCAGGCCGCGGTCGGTCAGCACCGACGGGTGGATGCCACGGGCGAGGTCCCGCAGCTCGACCAGGGCGCGTTTGGTCTCCGCGTGCGCCTCGGCGACGAGGCCCGCGGCGCCGCGCGGATCCGCCTCGAACCGGATCTGCGCCCGGCCGAGCGTCATCGCGACCGCGACGAGCCGCTGCTGCGCGCCGTCGTGCAGGTCCCGTTCGATGCGGCGGCGTTCGGCGGCGGCGGCGGCGACCATCCCGGCCCGGCTGGACTCGAGGTCCTCGACCCGGGCGGCCAGCAGTTCCTCGCCGCGTGGCGAGAGCAGCCAGCGGGCCACCTGGAGGTGCCCGACGGTCAGGGCGCGGGCCAGCCAGGGCGCGGCGAGCAGCGCGGCGAGGCCGAGGCAGACGTGCAGGACGACCGAGCCGCCGTAGCCCAGGTCCTGGTCGAAGACGCGCTCGGGCGTGGCCAGCGCGGGGGCGTAGGCGGGGAACAGCACGAACGCCAGCCCGCCACCCCAGGCAACGAACAGCAGCCAGCCCCCGAGCCAGCCGACCACGGGCTGGACGACGAGTACGTAGAGCACGTCCAGCCAACTGCCCCCGCGGCGCAGCCGGCGCAGCTCCGTGCCGAGTCGGATCCGCAACGCCGCCTTGCGGCCGAACCCGTTGGCCGGCCCGGGTCGCAGCGCGAGTCGCCGGTGCAGCAGCACGTCGAAGCGCCACGCATCGAACGTGGTGGCGAGCCGGGCGATGACCAGCGCGAACCAGATCAGCGGCACTCCCAGCAGGCCGACCAGCGTCAGCGGCACCCCGACGGCGAGCGAGATCAGGACCACCAGGCAGACCGGGCCCGCCAGCACCCCCGTGAGCGCCACGAACGCCGTGCTCTCCCACGCCTGCCTGGTGTAGGTCGACCGCAGCAGTGGCCAGAGCCCGCCGGGCGGGCCGCCCCGACCGGTGCCCCGCAGCGCAACCGTGCCTGCCATCGTCCGTTTCCCCTCTCCGGTGGCCGCGGCCTGGTTCACCACGGCCGCGGGCGGCGGCAGGTCACGTCCCGCCGGTTCGTCCGCCCGGTGCCCTGCGGACGACGGTAGATCGTCCCTGCCGCGGCGACGACGGAGCTGGCTGGCCGGTTCGGCCGGGGGTTAGCCGCACCCGGGCCGGCGCGGCGGACCGTCCGTCACAGCCGGCGGGTGAGTTCGAAGGAGGAGATGGTGTAGCCGGCGCGCAGGGCGAGGCGGTGTGCCTCGTGGCGGTGGGTACCGGCGGTGAGGTTCACGTGCTCGCAGCCGAGCTGGCGGGCCTCCCGTTCGGCCCAGGCCAGCAGGCGGGTGGCGTGCCCTCGCCCGCGGGCGGGGAGCAGGGTCGTCAGATCGTCGATCGCGAGGGTCCGTCCGACGGCCAGGGAGGTCACCTGGCGAAAGCCGAGCGCGGAGACCACCCGCGCCAACTCACCGTCCCAGGACGCGACCAGGCGGTAGCCCTCCGGCCGCTGTACCTCGTTGACGAGGCGCACGAAACCCGTCGAAGTCAGGTGCGGCCGTAGTTGGCGCATCGGGTCGAACGCCAACCAGGTCCGGTCCGCAGCCAACTCCTCGATTTTCACCCTTCGTATTGTGACAGTGTCGACTCCGTGATGTTCGTGCCGGCCTGTGGCGGCACGACCGGGCCTGCCTACGGGGCGAGCCGGATGAGGTTGCCGCGCGCGTCGTCGAGCGCCCCGGCGCTCACCGGCGCCAGCTCGACGCCCGGCTGGGGCGCGGCGGGCTGGCGAAGATGGCCGGCGAACCAGTCGACGGCAGCGTGCACGAAGCGGACCCGGCCGGCCAGGCCCACCACCTCGTGGCCCTCGTCCGGAAAGAGCAGGTAGCGGCAGTCCACCCCGTTCGCGGTCGCGGCGGCGACGGCCTGCTCCGCCTCGATGACGGGGACGTTGGTGTCGTTGGCACCGTGGACGACGAGCAGCGGCGCGGTGAGCGCGCTCATCCGGTGCAGCGGCGAGAGTGCGCGCAGCAGCTCCGGCTGGGTACGCGGGTCGCCGTACTTGGTGACCGCCGAGGCCGCGATCCACGGCTCGGTGTGCTGGTAGAACGTCTCCAGGTCGGCCATGCCACAGACGTCCATGCCGGCCCGGAACAGTTCGGGGAAGCGCACGAGGGCCGCCAGGGTGAGATAGCCGCCGTAGGAGCGCCCGGCGACGCCGATGCGCTGCGGGTCGGCCAGGCCGGCCGCGACGAGGTCGCGCACGCAGCTGGCGACGTCCTCGATGCCGTCGGCGCGGCGCTCGAGGTGGTCGGCCTCCTCGAAGGAGCGACCGTAGCCGCTGGAGCCGCGTACGTTCGGCGCGAACACCGCGATCCCGCGGGCGACCAGGGCCTGCAGCAACGGGTTGTAGGTGGGCCGGTCCTGCGCCTCCGGGCCGCCGTGCAGGTAGACAAGGGTCGGCAGCGGGCCGGGCGGCGACGGCGGGCGGTACCACCAGCCGGACAGTGTCAGGCCGTCATGCGCGCACAGCGTGCGCTCCACCGGGCGGACCAGCGCCGCCGGCCGGGCCGGCGCGCGGGAGACCAGACATCGGTAGGTCGCCCCCACGACCACCGCCCCCACCACCACCGTCGGAGCGCCATCGGCCGCGGGCGGCGGGGGCGCGGCGGCGGGGCTCGGCGCGGGCAGGGTGCAGGTCCAGATCTCCGGTGCGGCGGCGGAGTCCTCGAGAGCGAGGACCAGCCCCCGTCCGCCGGGGCGTGCGAGCAGGGCCGTGACCACCGCACGCGGTGGCGTCGGCAGCGCCGTCTGGGCTCCGCCGCCGCCCAGGTCCACGAGGCCCAGTTCGCTGCGGCCCGCCACGTTCCAGGCGATGACGACCCGGGCGAGTCCCGGTCCGGGCGCGCCGAGCGGCGCGAACCACTCGACGTCGGCGTCGGGACGCTCGACGACGACGACGGCGGCGCCGGGTGCGTCCACCGCGACGTCGAGCAGCGCGATCCGCTCGCGGCCGAGGTCGCCGGCCAGC
>NZ_JALKFU020000472.1 GCF_023242965.2 Frankia sp. AgKG'84/4 | reverse complement strand
GGCCCGCGCGGTCGACGCTCGCGGCGGGCGCCGCGTGCGCCCGCGGCGCCGATCCCTGCGTCTGGTCGGCCCGCTGGCGCTCGTGGGGCTCGGGGCGACGGCCTGTGAGAAGCCAAATTTCGGATATCCCGACGGGGTTACCAACTACTCGCCGCGCCTGCTGAACCTCTGGCAGGGCTCGGCTATCGCCGCCCTGGTGGTCGGCGTGATCGTGTGGGGCATGATCCTCTACGCGGTCGTCGCCTTCCGTAAGCGCAGCGACGTACTGCCCCGGCAGGTTCGCTACAACCTGCCGGTCGAGATCCTCTACACCGTCGTGCCAGTCGTCATCGTGGGCTCGATCTTCTTCTACACCGCCCGGGACGAGTCGAAGGTCACGAGCCTTTCGGCGAACCCGGACGTGACGGTCGACGTCATCGGGTTCCGGTGGAACTGGCAGTTCAAGTACATCGATCCGGGCGATGGGCTCAAGGGCCCGAACCAGATCGAGGTGACCGGGCGTCCCGGTGAGCCGGCAGTGCTGGTGCTCCCGCAGAACCGCTCGATCCGGTTCGTGGAGACGTCCCCGGACGTCATCCACTCCTTCTGGGTGCCGGAGTTCCTCTTCAAGCGGGACGTCGTCCCTGGCCGGGTGAACCAGTTCGAGCTCACCGTCACCAAGACCGGCACGTTCATCGGTCGCTGCGCGGAGCTCTGCGGCACGGACCACGACCGGATGAACTTCTACGTGAAGGTCGTACCGCAGGCGGAGTACGACAAGTTCATTTCGGACCGGCTGAACGCCCCGGTCTCGTCCTCGCCGGCGGAGGCGACCACCACCGCCGCCGCCACGGCCACCACCGGGAGCGGACAGTGACCCTCGTGCACGAAACGGGCGTCGGCCACGCCGAACCCGAAGAGTCCCACCTACCGAAGCCCACGAACCTGCTGGGCTTCCTGCGGACGACGTCCCACAAGGACATCGCGGTCATGTACTTCCTGACCTCGTTCGGCTTCTTCCTGTTCGCCGGGATCCTGGCCGTGATGATGCGGGCGGAGCTGGCCCGGCCCGGTCTGCAGTACTTCTCCAACGAGCAGTACAACCAGCTGTTCACGATGCACGGCACGCTCATGCTGCTGATGTTCGCGACCCCGCTGGCGTTCGCGTTCGCGAACCTGCTCGTGCCGCTGCAGATCGGTGCCCCGGACGTGGCGTTCCCGCGGCTGAACGCATTGTCGTACTGGCTGTTCCTGTTCGGCAGCCTCACCGTCGTCGCGGGGTTCCTGACCCCGAACGGCGCGGCGTCGTTCGGCTGGTTCGCGTACTCCCCGCTGAACAACGAGGTCTACTCCCCGGGTGCCGGGTCGGACCTGTGGATCGTCGGCCTGACGGTCTCGGGTCTGGGCACCATCCTCGGCGGCGTGAACATGATCACGACGATCCTGTGCATGCGCGCGCCCGGCATGACGATGTTCCGGCTGCCGATCTTCTGCTGGAACTTCCTGGTGACGTCGATCCTCGTGCTGATCGCGTTCCCGGTGCTGGCCGCCGCGCTGCTGGCGCTGGAGGCGGACCGCCGTTTCGGCGCGCACGTGTTCGATGCCGGTAACGGCGGGGCGCTGCTGTGGCAGCACCTGTTCTGGTTCTTCGGCCATCCCGAGGTCTACATCCTCGCGCTGCCGTTCTTCGGGATCATCAGCGAGATCCTGCCGGTGTTCTCGCGCAAGCCGCTGTTCGGCTACAAGGGCCTGGTGTTCGCCACCATCGGCATCGGCGCGCTGTCGGTGGCGGTGTGGGCGCACCACATGTTCGTCACCGGCGCGGTGCTGCTGCCGTTCTTCGCGTTCCTGTCGTTCCTCATCGCGGTGCCGACCGGGATGAAGTTCTTCAACTGGATCGGCACGATGTGGCGGGGGTCGCTCACCTTCGAGACGCCCATGCTGTTCGCGATCGGCTTCCTGGTGACGTTCCTCTTCGGTGGTCTCACCGGTGTGCTGCTCGCCAGCCCGCCGATCGACTTCCACGTCAGCGACAGCTACTTCGTCGTCGCCCACTTCCACTACGTCGTGTTCGGCACGGTGGTGTTCGCCGCCTATGCCGGTACGTACTTCTGGTTCCCCAAGGTCACCGGCCGGATGATGAACGACCGGCTCGGCAAGGTCCACTTCTGGACCATCTTCCTGGGATTCCACGCGACGTTCCTGGTGCAGCACTGGCTGGGCCTGCGCGGCATGCCGCGCCGCTACGCGGACTACAGCCCGACCGACGGGTTCACCACGCTGAACACGTTCTCGTCGGCCGGCTCGTTCCTGCTCGCCCTGTCGACGCTGCCGTTCCTGTACAACCTGTGGCACTCGTACCGCAAGGGTGCGCTGGCTGTCGTGGACGACCCCTGGGGCTACGGCAACTCGCTGGAGTGGGCGACGTCCTGCCCACCCCCGCGGCACAACTTCCGGTCGCTGCCCCGGATCCGCTCCGAGCGGCCGGCGTTCGACCTGCACTTCCCGGCCACGGCCGGCCGGGTCGACTTTCACGCGACACCTGAGATCGGTTAGGGGGCGGCGATCGTATGAAGGTGGAAGGCATCATCTTCAGCTTCTTCGGCCTCTTCGCCGGGGTGACGGCGCTGGTCTACTGGTTCTGGGCCAAGGACCCGACCGGCACGGCGGCGCTCACGCTCACCACCGGCCTGGGCCTGCTCGTCGGCGGCTACCTCATCTTCACGGGGCGCCGGATCGGCATGCGCCCGCAGGACCTGCCGGATGCCGAGATCGCCGACGGCGCCGGCGAGCTGGGGCACTTCACCCCGGGCAGCTACTACCCGTTCTTCATCGGCGCGAGCTCGGTGACGGCGGCGATGGGTCTCGTCTTCGGGATCTGGCTGCTGGTCCTCGGCATGGTCATGGTCGCGGTCTTCGTGACCTGCCTGGTGTTCGAGAACTTCTGGCACCCCCCGGTGCCCGAGGACTGACAGGCGTTCTGTGCACCCTCAGTGGGCCGGTGGCGAGCTGCCACCGGCCCACTGTCGTTTTCCCACTCCCTGCCGCCTGGGCTGGTCGGTCACCAGGCCAAACGTTGGGGTGTCAGGCGTTGGGGGTGTCAGGCGTTGGGGGAGCCAGGCGTTGGGGGTGTCAGGCGTTGGGGGTGTCAGGCGTTGGGGGAGTCAGACGTTGGGGGAGACGGACGCCGGCCGGTACGGCGGCGCCACGCCCCAGCCCCAGTGGGGCACCGGGGCCTGGCGCATCGGGGACGCGTCTGGCTGCGAGTTGGTGAGGGCCAGGCGCGTGCCCCACTCGACGTAGCCCACGAACGCGGCCCGGAACTCCGGGTCGGCGGGCAGTCCCACCTCGTCGGCGGAGTCCAGCAGCAGGCTCACCCAGCGTCGGCGCTGGGCCTCGGTGATCCCCTTGCCCAGGTGCTGGTTGACCATGTGGGGATAGCCTCCGCGCTCGGAGCTGTACCGGGCGGGGCCGCCGAAGACCTCCGCGAGCCACAGGGCGACGTAGCGCGGATGCCCCGCGTCCATGCTCCGGAACAGCGGCCCGACCACGTCGTCGGGCAGCACCTTCTCGTAGAAGGCCGCGGTGAGGCGCTTGAAGGCATCCTCCCCGCCGGCCCACTCGTACAGCGTGGGCATCGAGCCGCCGACACCCGCGACGGCCGTGCGCCTGTAGTGGCGCATCTCCTCGATCGCCGTGACGTAGGGACGGATCTCGCCGAAGAACTCGGCAAAGTCGGCGCTGGCGCGGAACCCCTCCAGGTGATCCCGCCGCGACGTCCAGGTGATCCGCAGGAGGTAGCAGGCCGGTTCGTCCTCGCATCGGGCGAGTTCGAAGTCGACGCACTGCGGCGAACGTCCGAGAACCCGGGCGGCGCGGCCGTAGGCGTCCTCGAACTCGGTGCGCTGCTCCTCCGCTATCCGGTAGCGGATGTATTCGACGATCATCCCTGCTCCCTGTCCTCGTCGCCGCGCCCCGATCTCCAGCGCGCGGGACACATCAGTCAGTGCACCACTGTAATGGTGTAATCATGCCTCTGAGGGCGACATGATCCGCTGGGCGCGAGGTAGCGGCTCGGCCGGACGCGACCGGTGGGCTCGGATCGGGCGCGGCTCAGACGTCGGTCAGGCGGCGTTCGCGGCGGCCTGGCTGGCGCTTACCCAGTGCTTCAGGGTGGCCTGGGCGGCGCCGGAGTCCAGCGCGGCGGCGGCGCGGGGGAGAACGCCAACGTCATCACCAGTACCGGCAACACCCGTTC
>NZ_JALKFU020000471.1 GCF_023242965.2 Frankia sp. AgKG'84/4 | reverse complement strand
CTCCGGCCCGGTGCTCGCCGCCGAGGCAACGGCCGCCGCGTTCCGCGCCGCCGCCCGCGACGAGGACGTGGCCGCCGCGGTGTTCCGGGTGAGCAGCCCCGGTGGCTCCTACGTCGCCTCGGACCTGGTCCGCCGGGAGGCCGAGCTGTTCCGCGCAAGCGGGCGGCCGCTGATCGTGTCGATGGGTGACGTGGCCGCCTCCGGCGGGTATTTCGTCTCCCTCGCCGCGGATGTCATCGTCGCGAGCCCCGGCACGCTGACCGGGTCGATCGGGGTGTTCGCCGGCAAGCAGGTCGTCCGCGAGCTGCTGGAGAAGGTCGGGGTGGGCTTCGGTGCGGTCGCCGAGGGCGAGCACGCGCTGATGATGTCGCCGCGGCGCCCGTTCACCGCCGGGGAGCGGGAGAAACTGGAGGAGTTCCTCGACCGGGTCTACGCCGACTTCGTCGACAAGGTCGCCGCGTCCCGGCGGCTGACCCGCGAGCAGGTGCACGAGCTGGCCCGCGGCCGGGTGTGGACGGGCGTCGACGCGCAGGCGCACGGCCTGGTCGACGAACTCGGCGGCCTCGCGGACGCCCTGCGCCTGGCCTGGTCCCGGGCCGGGCTGCCCGGCGAGGACACCCCGCGCGTGCGCCTCGCGCCGAAGCCGTCGGTGCTGGAACGGGTCCGTACGCCGAAGTCCAGCGAGGACCGGTCCGCCGCGCGGCTGTTCGGGACGCGGGCGTCCGCCGGCACCTGGACCCGGCTCGCCGCCGCGCTGGCTCCCGAGATGCTCGGCTCGGCCGCGGCGGCGGTCGGGCTCGGCGCCGGGCCGGCCGGTGGGTTCGTCTCCGGCTGGGGCACCTGGGCGCCGCTGGCAGCGCGTCTTGGTCTGCCCGCCGCCGGCCCGCTGATGATGCCGCCGATGGGCCGCATCGGCTGAGTCGGCCGAGGTCGCTGAAGGGGTCGAGGTCTCCGAAGGGGTCGAGGTCTCCGAAGGGGTCGAGGTCGCGGAAGGGGCGGGGTGTCGCCCCCGGGTTGGCCGCACGAGGGAGCCAGCGGCGCCGGCCACTTGGGTGCCGGCGGCTGTGGGATGCGTGACACGGTTGCGGGGCCCGGTGGCCGCGGCCAGCCGGGCGTCGGCATCGGCGGCGCCCGGGTATGCGCCAGTCGACGCGCCGTACCGGGATCGGCGCCGCGCCGCCCGAGGCCCGACGGTAGTCTCGGCACCGACCGGTTCGTCCGGACGGCACCGCTCGTCCCCGTGGCATGGCTCCACCTTGCCCGCCGGCGATCCGCCGGGCGCGGCGCGGGTGCTCTCGGGCACCGGTCCGCGACGATCCGTTCCGGTCACCGCATCGTCGCGTTCAAGCCGTCACATTCGGAGGTCACACCGTGCCGTCCATCGAGGCTGTCGGAGCCCGCGAGATCCTGGACTCGCGAGGCAACCCCACCGTCGAGGTCGAGGTCGTCCTGGAAGACGGCACGCTGGGTCGTGCCGCGGTCCCGAGCGGGGCGAGCACGGGCGCCTTCGAGGCCGTCGAGCTGCGCGACGGTGAGGACCGTTACGGCGGCAAGGGCGTCACCAAGGCCGTCGGCGCCGTCATCGAGCGCATCGGCCCGGCGATCATCGAGCTGGAGGCCACCGAGCAGCGCCTGCTCGACCAGACGCTCATCGATCTCGACGGCACCCCGGACAAGTCCGCCGTCGGCGCGAACGCCCTGCTCGGCGTGAGCCTCGCGGTGGCCAAGGCGGCTGCGGCGGCCAGCGGCCTGCCGCTGTTCCGCTACCTCGGTGGCCCCAGCGCGCACCTGCTCCCGGTGCCGATGATGAACATCCTCAACGGTGGCGCGCATGCCGACACCAACGTCGACATCCAGGAGTTCATGGTCGCGCCGATCGGGGCGACGACGTTCTCCGAGTCGCTGCGCTGGGGCGCCGAGGTCTACCAGGCGCTCAAGAGCGTGCTGAAGGCCCGCGGCCTCGCGACCGGCGTCGGCGACGAGGGCGGCTTCGCCCCGAGCCTGCCCACCAACCGTGAGGCGCTCGACCTCATCGCCGAGGCGGTCGACAAGGTGGGCCTGCGCCTCGGCTCGGACATCGCGTTCGCGCTGGACGTCGCGTCCACCGAGTTCTTCGCCGATGGCACCTACACGTTCGAGGGCGCTGCCCGCAGCGCGGAGTACCTCAGCGACTACTACGCCGAGCTCGTCGACGCCTACCCGATCGTGTCGATCGAGGACCCGCTGGCCGAGGACGACTGGGCCGGCTGGATCTCGCTCACCGAGCGCCTCGGGGAGAAGGTCCAGCTCGTCGGTGACGACCTGTTCGTCACCAACCCGGAGCGCCTCGCCCGCGGGATCGCGGCGAAGGCGGCCAACGCCCTGCTCGTCAAGGTCAACCAGATCGGCACGCTCACCGAGACCCTCGACGCGGTCACCCTCGCTCACCGCAGCGGCTATCGGGCGATGATGTCGCACCGCTCCGGCGAGACCGAGGACACCACGATCGCGGACCTCGCCGTGGCCACCGACTGCGGCCAGATCAAGACCGGCGCGCCGGCCCGCTCCGAGCGGGTGGCCAAGTACAACCAGCTCCTGCGGATCGAGGAGGAGCTCGACGACGCGGCCCGTTTCGCCGGTGCCGGCGCCTTCCCCCGGCACGGCCGGTCCGCCTGAGCCCATGGCGGCGCCGCGCTCCGCGCTGACCACGAGGGCGACCCTGCTCGCCGTCGTGATCTGCGTCCTGGTCCTGACCCTCGCCTACCCGCTGCGGCTGTACCTGCGCCAGCAGAACAAGCTCTCGCAGCTCGCCCGCGCGAACGCGCAGACCCAGTCCCAGGTGGACGAGCTGCGCGGCGCGGTCGGGCGCTACGGCGACCGGGCCTGGGTCGAGGACCAGGCGCGGAGCCGGCTGCTCTACCGCAAACCGGGGGAGAAGGCCTACCTGATGCCCGCCCCGCCGACCGCCGGCCCGCGCGACCAGGCCGACGCCGGCGGTTCCGGCGGCGGCTCGGCCTGGTACGGCCGGCTGTGGGCGCAGATCGCGACCCCGTAACCCCCTGATCGCTGATCCCGTGACCCACCAGGATGACGAGCGGCCTCGCGCGGGGTCGGGAGGAGTCGCCATGTCGTCGACGTCGGTGACGGCCGCGCAGGCCGAGATCGTGCGCCGGCAGCTCGGCCGGATGCCCCGTGGGCTGCTGGGGGTCGCGCACCACTGCACCTGCGGCCTGCCCGACGTGGTCGAGACCGCCCCCCGGCTTCCGGACGGCTCCCCGTTTCCGACGCTGTACTACCTGACCTGCCCGCGGGCGGCCAGCGCGGTCTCCCGGCTGGAGGCCGCCGGGGTGATGCGGGAGATGACCGAGCGCCTCGCCCGCGACCCCGAACTCGCCGCCGCCTACGACGCCGCCCTGCGCGACTACCTCGCCCGCCGCGACGCCCACGAGGTGCTCCCCGGATCGCCGAGCGCCGGCGGGATGCCGGAGCGGGTGAAATGCCTGCACGTGCTGGTGGCGCACAGCCTCGCGGCCGGGCCGGGGGTGAACCCGTTCGGTGACGAGGCGATCGCGGCCATCGCGGCGATCGAGGACTGGGGCCGGCGTGGCCCCTGCGTGCCGGCCGACCTCCCCGGGGGGACCGACGTCCCCGGGGAGACCGACGTCCCCGGGGGGACCCGTGTCGCCGGGGACATCCGCATCGACGGCGCGGCCGATGTCGCCGCGGCAGCCGGTAACGCCGGGGAACGCCTGACGGGCGGCGCCGGATCGGCGAATACTGGCACCGTCGGTGCCGCGGCCCAGGCCGCGGTCCCGGCGAACCTCGTGGGCGAGACGGACGGGAAGGGGCTGGGATGACCCGGGTAGCCGCGATCGACTGCGGGACCAACTCGATCCGTCTGCTGGTCGCGGACGTCGACGGCGCCGGCCTGCACGAGCTGACCCGGCGGATGGAGATCGTCCGCCTGGGCGCGGGCGTCGACCGCACCGGCGAGCTGGCCCCGCAGGCGCTGGCGCGCACGTTCGCGGCGCTGCGCGACTATGCGGGTGAGATCGACCGGCTGGGCGCGACGCGGGTGCGGATGGTCGCCACGAGCGCGACCCGCGACGCGCGCAACCGCGACGACCTGGTCGCCGGCGTGCGTGCGATCCTCGGGGTGGACCCCGAAGTGATCAGTGGCGACGAGGAGGCGGCGCTGTCGTTCTCCGGGGCCATCGGGGATCTCGTCGGCGGCGTCGCGGTCGGCGCCACCGGACCGGCCCGGGCCGGAAC
>NZ_JALKFU020000470.1 GCF_023242965.2 Frankia sp. AgKG'84/4 | reverse complement strand
CGACGACGCCGGCCGACGCGGGCACCGCCACGGCGACGGGCGTCCAGGACGTCCGGCCGGGCGGCTCGAGCGGACGGCCGTTGACGTTCACCGCCCGCCGATGCGGCCGTCTCGCCGCCAACGCGGCGGTCGTCTGGCTCGTCGCCACGCTGGCCGAGCTGGTGTTCAGCCTGTCGGAGATCTCCGCGCGGCCGGTCGGTGACGTGCTGGACGTGGCCTCGCTGCGGTCGTTCGTCTCGGCGACCGCGCAGGGCCGGGCCCTGCTCGTCGTCGCCGCGATCGCCGCCGTCGTGGCGATCGTCGGGCGGACGGTGACGACGACGACCGCGGCCGGTGCTTCGCTGGCCGTCGCCGCGGCGGGCGCACCGCCGGCTGGTCGTTCTGGCGGGCTCGGCGTCCGCGATCGCCCTTTCGAGGGACCGGGGGCCGATACCCCACCATGGTCGCCGGACGCGACCGGGGCGGCCCAGGTCGGCACCGCGGCCGATCACCAGCCGCGGGCGCGCCATTCGGCCAGGTGGGGGCGTTCCGCGCCGAGGGTCGTGTCGTGGCCGTGGCCGGGGTAGATCCAGGTCGCGTCGGGTAGCGGGCCGAACACCTTCTCCTCCAGCCCGTCCATCAGCGAGGTGAAGTGCTCGGCGTTGCCGCGGGTGTTGCCGGCGCCACCGGGAAAGAGGCAGTCGCCTGTGAAGAGGTGCGGGTGGGCCGGGTCGGCGTCGTGGAGCAGGGCGATCGAGCCCGGGGTGTGGCCGACGAGGTGGATCGCCCGCAGGGTGGTCCGGCCGACGGTGATCACATCACCGTCGTGCACGATGCGGGCCGTCGGGACCGGGATCGCCGCCGCGTCGTCGGCGTGGGCGACCGTGCGGGCGCCGGTGGCGGCCGTCACCTCGGCGAGGGCCTGCACGTGGTCGTAGTGCTGGTGGCTGGTCACGATCGTCGCGAGGCCGGCGTCGCCGATCAGCCCGAGCAGCGTCGCCGGCTCGTTGGCGGCGTCGATGAGGAGCTGCTCGTCGGTCTCGGTGCAACGCAGCAGGTAGGCGTTGTTGTTCAGGGGGCCGACGGCCACCTTCGTCACCGTCAGTCCGGGCAGTACCCGCACCTCCGCCGGGCCACCCACGGTGACCTCGCCGGTGTACTGGTCGCCGGGTCCGTTGTCGTTGCGCATGGGTGGTCTCCCGGGCATCGAAGGGAACACCATCCTTTCGCACGTGGTTACGGTGCGTCGGATGGCCGCGCCGGTCCGGTCCGGTGCGGCGGGGCGGGCGAACGGCCGTGCGAAAACTGTCGGACCCCATCCGTAGCATGGCGGCACCTGCCCGGGTCCGATTTCCGGAAGATCATGAGGGATCGACGATGGCCGACCGTCTTGTCGTGCGCGGCGCGCGTGAGCACAACCTCCGCGACGTCGATCTTGATCTGCCCCGCGACGGGCTGATCGTCTTCACCGGCATGTCCGGGTCCGGCAAGTCCAGCCTCGCCTTCGACACGATCTTCGCCGAGGGGCAGCGCCGGTACGTCGAGTCGCTGTCGGCCTACGCCCGCCAGTTCCTCGGCCAGATGGACAAGCCCGACGTCGACTTCATCGAGGGCCTCTCGCCCGCGGTCTCCATCGACCAGAAGTCGACCAACCGCAACCCGCGGTCCACCGTCGGCACCATCACCGAGGTCTACGACTACCTGCGGTTGCTGTTCGCCCGCGCCGGCCGGCCGCACTGTCCGAAGTGCGGGCGGCCGATCTCCCGCCAGACCCCGCAGCAGATCGTCGACCGGCTGCTCGAACTGCCCGAGGGCACCCGGTTCCAGGTGCTCGCGCCGGTCGTGCGCGGCCGCAAGGGGGAGTACCTCGACCTGTTCGCCGAGCTGCAGAGCTCCGGGTTCGCCCGAGCCCGCGTCGACGGCGAGGTCGTCGCGCTCACCGAGGCGCCGAAGCTCGAGAAGCAGCGCAAGCACACCATCGAGGTCGTCGTGGACCGGCTGGCGGCGAAGTCCTCGGCCAAGCGCCGCCTGAGCGACTCGATCGAGACGGCACTGCGCTTGGGCAGCGGGCTGGTCCTCATCGACTTCGTCGACCGGCCCGCCGAGGACCCCGAGCGCGAGCGGATGTACTCCGAGCACCTCGCCTGCCTCTACGACGACCTTTCCTTCGAGGAGCTCGAGCCCCGCTCGTTCTCGTTCAACTCGCCGTACGGCGCCTGCCCCGACTGCAGTGGCATCGGCACCCGCAAGGAGGTCGACCCGGAGCTGGTCGTGCCCGACCCGACGCTGTCGCTGTCGCAGGGCGCGGTGGCACCGTGGTCGAGCGGTCACAACAAGGAGTACTTCGAGCGGCTGCTCACCGCCCTCGCCGAGGACCTCAGCTTCCGGATGGACACGCCCTGGGAGGGCCTGCCGGAACGGGCCCGCAAGGCGGTCCTGCACGGCAGCGGCGACACCGAGATCCACGTCGGCTACACCAACCGGTACGGCCGCAAGCGCTCGTACTACACCTCGTTCGAGGGCGTGATCGGGTTCCTCGGCCGCCGGCACCGGGAGGCCGAGTCGGACACCAGCCGGGAGCGCTACGAGGGCTACATGCGCGACGTGCACTGTCCGACCTGCCGCGGCGCGCGGCTGCGACCCGAGTCACTCGCGGTGACCATGGGCGGCCGGTCGATCGCCGAGGTCGCCGGGATGGCCATCGGCGAGTGCGCCACGTTCCTGCGGGAGCTCGAGCTCTCGGAGCGGGAACGGACGATCGCCGGGCGGGTGCTCAAGGAGGTCGACGCCCGGCTCACGTTCCTGCTCGACGTCGGCCTGGACTATCTCTCCCTCGACCGGGCCGCCGGCACGCTTGCCGGCGGCGAGGCGCAGCGCATCCGGCTGGCCACGCAGATCGGCTCGGGCCTCGTCGGCGTGCTCTACGTGCTCGACGAACCGTCGATCGGCCTGCACCAGCGGGACAACCGCCGGCTCATCCAGACCCTGACCCGGCTGCGCGACCTCGGCAACACCCTCATCGTCGTCGAGCACGACGAGGACACCATCCGGGCGTCGGACTGGGTCGTCGACATCGGTCCCGGTGCCGGCGAGCACGGCGGGCGGGTTGTCGTCTCCGGGACCGTCGAGGAGCTGCTGGCCAGCGAGGAGTCGATGACCGGTGCCTACCTGTCCGGCCGCCGGCAGATCCCGGTGCCCGACATCCGCCGCGTCCCGACGAAGGGCCGGGCGCTGACGGTGCACGGCGCCCGCGAGCACAACCTGCGCGACGTCACGGTGTCGTTCCCCCTCGGGTGCTTCGTGACCGTCACCGGCGTGTCCGGCTCCGGCAAGTCGACGCTCGTCAACGACATTCTCGCCGCGGTCCTCGCGAACCGGCTCAACGGCGCCCGGGAGGTGCCCGGCCGGCACCGCACCGTGTCCGGTCTCGACGAGCTCGACAAGGCCGTCCGCGTCGACCAGTCGCCCATCGGCCGGACCCCGCGCTCGAATCCGGCCACCTATACCGGCGTGTTCGACCACATCCGCCGGCTGTTCGCCGAGACCACCGAGGCGAAGGTGCGCGGATACCAGCCCGGCCGGTTCTCGTTCAACGTCAAGGGCGGCCGCTGTGAGGCGTGCTCCGGCGACGGCACCATCAAGATCGAGATGAACTTCCTGCCGGACGTGTACGTCCCCTGCGAGATCTGCCATGGCGCCCGCTACAACCGGGAGACCCTGGAGGTCCACTACAAGGGCCGCAGCATCTCCGAGGTGCTCGACATGCCGATCGAACAGGCCGCGGAGTTCTTCGCGGCGGTCCCCTCGATCGCCCGGCACCTGCGCACCCTCAACGACGTCGGGCTCGGTTACGTGCGTCTCGGCCAGCCGGCGCCGACGCTGTCCGGCGGGGAGGCGCAGCGGGTGAAGCTCGCCGCCGAACTGCAGCGGCGCTCCACCGGCCGGACGGTCTACGTGCTGGACGAGCCGACGACCGGCCTGCACTTCGAGGACATCCGCAAGCTGCTCGGCGTCCTGGGCCGCCTCGTCGACGCCGGCAACACCGTCATCGTCATCGAGCACAACCTCGATGTGATCAAGACGGCCGACTGGATCATCGACATGGGGCCCGAAGGTGGCTCAGGTGGGGGCAGGGTCGTCGCCGAGGGAACGCCGGAGACCATCGCGGCGGTACCCGAGAGCCACACAGCGGTCTTCCTGCGGGAGATCCTGGGGGATCGGGTCGCCGCGGCGCCGACGGCCGGCAAGGGCGGGCGGGGACGGCGCCTGGCCGAGGC
>NZ_JALKFU020000046.1 GCF_023242965.2 Frankia sp. AgKG'84/4 | reverse complement strand
GCACCGGACCACCCACCGGCAGCAACCCACCCCCACCCCCAGCCCCGAAAGCCACCGCCGGCACCTCCTCCGGCGCCTCCTCCAGAATCAGATGCGCATTCGTCCCGCTGATTCCGAACGAGGAGATCCCGGCCCGCCGGGACCGACCGTCACGCGGCCACTCCCGTGCCCGGGTCAGCAGCTCGACCGACCCGGCGGACCAGTCCACCTGGTCCGTCGGCTCGCTCACGTTTGCCGTCGCCGGCAGAACGCCGTTGCGCAGGGCCAGCACCATTTTGATCACCCCGGCGACGCCGGCGGCGGCCTGGGTGTGGCCGATGTTCGACTTCAGCGACCCCAGGAGCAGGGGGCGCTCCCGGCTGCGGCCGTGCCCGTAGGTGGCGAGCAGCGCCTGGATCTCGATCGGGTCGCCCAGCGCGGTACCCGTGCCGTGACCCTCGACGACGTCCACGTCGTCGCCGCCGATTCCCGCACTCGCCAGGGCCCGGCGGATCACCCGCTGCTGCGCGGGCCCGTTCGGCGCCGTCAGCCCGTTCGAGGCACCGTCCTGGTTGACCGCGCTACCCCGAACCAGGGCCAGGATCCGGCGCCCTCGGGTCCGGGCGTCCGAGAGACGTTCCAGCACGATGATCCCGACGCCTTCGGAGAGCACGGTGCCGTCAGCGCCCACCGAGAACGCCTTCACCCGGGCGTCGGGGGCAAGGCCGCGCTGCCGGGACATGCCCAGCACGCCGATCGGCGAGCCCATCACGGCAACCCCGCCGGCGAGTGCCATCGAGCACTCGCCCTGGCGCAGCGCTTGCGCCGCCAGATGTATCGCCACGAGAGACGACGAGCAGGCCGTGTCCACCGTGACCGCCGGGCCCTCCAGGCCGAAGACGTAGGACACCCGGCCGGACGCCACGCTGCCTGCAGTGGCCGTCGTCACGAAGCCCTCCAGCTCGGGTGGCATGTCGCTGAGCGAATCGAGGTAGTCGTGGATCGACATGCCGATGAAGACCCCGATGTCGGAACCCGCGGTGGTAGCCGGGTCGACGCCCGCGTGCTCCAGCGCCTCCCACGAGGTCTCCAGCAGCAGCCGCTGCTGCGGGTCCATCGCCAACGCCTCCCGCGGCGAGATGCCGAACAGCCCGGCGTCGAACCGGCCCGCGCCGTCCAGGAAACCGGCCTGACGCACGTAGGAGGTGCCGGCCTGGTCCGGGTCGTCGTCGAACAGGCTTTCCAGGGGCCAGCCCCGGTCGGTCGGGAAGTCGGTCATCCCCTGCCCCGCCTCGGCCAGCAGCCGCCACAGGTCGTCCGGAGTACGAATTCCGCCCGGTAGCCGGCAGGCCAGGCCGACGATGGCGATCGGCTCGTCCGGGTCGATCGGCGCGGTGGTCGGGGCCATGTCGGTGGGGGCCGCCTCGGCGTCGGCGAGCTCGCCGCGCAGATAGCGGGCCAGTGCCACGGGGGTCGGGTAGTCGAAGATCAAGGTGGCCGGCAGCTTCACCCCGGTGGCTGCGCTGAGTCGATTGCGCAGCTCGACGGCGGTCAACGAGTCGAAGCCGAGGTCGGTGAAGCCCCTGGTGCCCTGCGCGAGCTCGGGTGCGCTGAAGCCGAGCACGGTGCCGGCCTCGGACTGGACGATCCCGAGCAGCAGCTTCTCCTGTTCCGGCGCGGACTTCCCGGCCAGCCGGTGGCCGAGGCCCGTCGGGTCGTCGGCACCGGGACGGGCATGGCGCCGTCCGGTCCGGACCAGCCCGCGCAGCAGATGCGGGATGCCGGTGGCCGCCGCCTCCGACCGGATCGCCGACAGGTCGAGCTTGATGGGTACGAGCAGCGGCCGGTCAGCCCGCAGACCGACGTCGAACAACTCCAAACCCTCAGCCGGACTCAACGCCAACACCCCACCACGACCCATCCGAGCCTTATCGACCTCACTCAGATGAGCGGTCAGACCCGTGCTCTGCTCCCACAGACCCCACGCCAACGACACACCCCGCCGGCCCTCAGCCCGACGACGCGCCATCACCGCATCCACATACGCGTTCGCGGCGGCGTAGTTGCCCTGGCCGGCCGAGCCCAGGAGGGCAGCGGCCGAAGAGAAGACCACGAACGCGTCCAGGTCGGCGTCCCAGGTCAGCGCGTCCAGGTGCTGGACCGCATCCGCCTTGGGGGCGAAGACGCCGGCCATCCGCTCCGGCGTCAACGCGCCGACGACACCGTCGTCCAGAACCCCGGCGAGGTGCACCACCGCGGACAGTGGATGCTCGGTGCCGATACCGGCCAGCAGCGCGCCCATGTCGTGCCGGTCGGCGACGTCGGCCGCCACCAGGGCGATGCCCTCGGCGCCCAGCGCGCGCAGCTCGTCGGCGAGTTCCTGGGCGCCCTCGGCATCGGGGCCGCGCCGGCTGGCGAGCACAAGGTGCCGAACGCCGTGCGTACTCACCAGGTGGCGAGCCAGAATGCCACCGAGAGAGCCGGTGCCGCCGGTCAGCAGGACCGTCCCGCCGGGCCGGAAGACGGGCGGCCCGTCTGCGGACGCCTCCGCCTCGGACGCCTCCGCCTCGGACGCCTCCGCCTCGGACGCCTCCGCCTCGGACACATTGTGGCGGGCCAGCCTTGGCACTCTCAGCTCCGCCCCGCGCACGGCGACCTGCGGCTCCCGTGAGGCCAGCACGGTGGCCAGCACGGGCTCCACCTGCCCGCCGGGCTCAAGGTCGAGCAGGGTGATCCGGTCGGGGTTCTCGGCCTGGGCAGCCCGCACGAGACCCCAGACCGCCGCTCCAGCCGCGTCGGGGATGTCGCCTTCCGCGGCGACCACCGCCATGCGGGTCAGCACGACAAGCCGGGCACTGGCCGGGCCGGGCGCGGCCAGCCACGCCTGCAGCGTGGCCAGCACCTGGCAGGTCCGCCCGAGCGGGTCGTTCCCGACCGTGCCGTCGAGGATGGTCACCGACGCGCTCGGGCCGGTGACGTCCTGCGCGGTGGCTATCCGGACGATGTCCGCCAGTTCCGCCACGCCGGTCACCGACGGCAGCTCATTCCATTCGACCCGGAACAGCGAGTCGCGGTGCGCGTCGGCGGCGGCACCGAGCTGCTGGGCCGAGACCGGCAGTGACACGAGTGAGTCCATCGTGGCCACCAGCTCGCCGGACTCGTCGGCCGCCTGGAACGACAGCGCGTCCGGACCCGCCGGGGCGACCCGCACCCGCAGGGCCGAGGAACCGGCGGCATGCAGGACCAGCCCGTTCCAGGCGAATGGCAGCACCGCGCGCTCGTCATCCGGGTTCGCGAACGCGTTGGTGTGCAGGGCGGCGTCCAGCAGCGCCGGGTGGATGCCGAACCGGCCAGCCTGCTCGTGCTGTTCCCGGGGAAGCGCCGCTTCCGCGAACACCTCCGCGCCGCGGCGCCAGACCGCGCGCAGGCCCTGGAACGCCGGACCATACGCGTAGCCACGGGCGACGAGGCCGGGGTAGAAGGCGCCGATGTCGACCGGCTCGGCGTCCGGCGGCGGCCAGGACGCGAAGTCGACCGCCGGCGTCGCGGTCTCGTGCTCGCCGGCGGAGAGCAGACCGGTGGCATGCCGGCTCCAGGATCCGGATGGGTCGTCGTCGCGAGCCGAGTAGACGTCGACCGACCGGGCGCCGCTCGGGCCCGGTCCGCTCACCGCCACCTGGACCCGCACGCCGCCCTTCGCCGGCAACACCAGTGGTGCCTCGATCACGAGCTCGTCCAGCACGCCACAGCCGAACTCGTCACCGGCCCGGACCGCGAGGTCGACGTACACCGTGCCCGGCACGATCACGTGCCCGCGCATGGCGTGGTCGGCCAGCCAGGGGTGGGTTCGCAGCGACAGCCGGGACGTGAAGGCCAGGCCGCCGGACTGCGGCAGCGGCACGATCGCGCCCAGCAGAGGGTGGTCGCTCGGGGTCAGACCAAGCGAGGCGGCGTCCGAGCGGTCTGAGCCGAGCCGCAGCCAGTAGTGCCGATGGTCGAAGGCATAGGTCGGCAGGTCGTTCCAGCCGGGGTCGGCGGCCGGTGCCCCGATCGGCAGGATCGACGCCCAGTCGAGATCGACGCCACGGACGAACAGCTCGCCCATCGAGATCATCAGCCGGCCGAGGCCCCCTTCCTCCCGGCGCAGCGACCCGACGGCCAGGACCGGCGAGCCGGTGCTCTCCCCCGCGCCGTCGACGATCTCGTTGATCGGCTGGATCAGGACCGGGTGGGCGCTCGTTTCCAGGAAGATCCCATGCCCGCTCGCGAGCAGGTCCTCTACGGCCGCGGCGAACCGGACCGGCGCACGAAGGTTGCGGAACCAGTAGCCGCCGTCGAGCACGCCGGCCGCGCGGATCCACTCACCGGTCACCGTGGAGCGCAACGGGATTGTCGGCGCCTGCGCGCGGATGTCGGCGAAGGCACCGGCGAGGGTGGACCGGACCGCCTCCACGTGGCTGGTGTGCGACGCGTAGTCGACCGCGAGCCGGCGCACCCGCACGCCTTGGTCGACCAGGGCGTCCAGGGCCTCGTCGAGGGCCTCAGCGTCGCCGGCGATCACGACGCCGCGTGGCCCGTTGACGGCGGCGATCTCGACGCGTCCGGACCAGCGGGCGATCCGGTCGGCCGCGTCCGCCTCACCCAGCGCGACCGAGGCCATTCCGCCGCGCCCTGACAGCCGCTCGCCGATCGCCTGGCTGCGCACGGCCACGATCCGGGCCGCGTCGTCGAGGCTGAGGGCACCTGCGACACAGGCGGCCGCGATCTCGCCCTGCGAATGTCCCACCACGGCATCCGGCTGCACCCCGGCCGACTGCCAGAGCGCGGCCAGCCCGAGCATGACGGCGAACCCGGCCGGCTGGACGACATCGACCCGGCTCGCCAGCTCCGGCGTGACATCGCCGCGCAGAACATCCACCAGCGACCAGTCGACCCAGCGGGCCAGGGCGACGGCGCACTCGGCGATGCGCCCAGCGAAAACCGGCGAGGTGTCCAGCAGGTCACGGCCCATGCCGTCCCACTGCGTGCCCTGGCCGGGAAACACCCAGACGAGCTTGCCGGGCGGATCGGCCCGTCCGCTCACCGCCGCCGGCCCACTCTCGCCGCGGGCCAGCGCGGCGAGCCTGTCGCGGGCCTCATCCGCGGAGCTGGCCACCACCACGGCCCGCTCGGCCAGCACCGCCCGCCGGGTGGCGAGCAGACCGCCCATCCGCGGCAGGGTGTCCTGGGAGGTCTCGGCCGCGTCGAGGTAGCGGGCAAGCCGCCCGAGCTGGCCGGTCAGGGACGCTGGCGTGGCCGCGGAGACCACCAGCGGCACCGGATCGGACGGCGTGGGCGGGGTGGCGGCCGGGACGGACCGGCCGGCGGGTTCCGGCGTCGGAGCGTCCTGCGCCGCAGGTTCGACCGCGGGCGCCTCCTCGACGATCAGGTGCGCGTTGGTGCCGCTCGCGCCGAACGCGGACACGCCGGCCCTGCGAGGATGCCCGTTCACCGGCCACGGCCGGGACTCGGTGAGCAGCGCGATGGCGCCCGACGACCAGTCGGCCCGCGGGGTTGGCGCGTCGACGTGGCGAGAGGCGGGCAGCACGCCATGCCTAAGAGCGAGCACGGTGCGGATCAGCGCGGCCACCCCGGACGCCGCCTGCGTATGGCCGATGACCGACTTCACCGATCCCAGCCACAGCGGGGAACTCGCGTCGCGGCCCTGGCCGTAGGTGGCCTGCAGCGCCTGGATCTCGATCGGGTCACCGAGCACGGTGCCGGTGCCGTGGCCCTCGACGGTGTCAATGTCGGTCGGTTCCAGCTCGCAGGCGGCAAGCGCCTTGCGGATCACCCGCTGCTGCGCCGGGCCGTTCGGCGCCGTGAGCCCGTTGGAGGCGCCGTCCTGATTCACCGCCGAGCCGCGGACGACAGCCAGCACCTGATGTCCGAGCTCGCGGGCCCGGGACAGGCGCTCCAGGACGACGACGCCGACGCCCTCGGCCCAGCCAGACCCGTCGGCGCAGGCGGCATAGGACTTGCAGCGGCCGTCGAACGCCAGCGCCCGCTGCCGGGCGAACCCCACGAAGCCACCGGGCGTGGCCATCACCGTGGAGCCACCGACCAGTGCCATGGAGCACTCACCGCGGCGCAGGGCCTGCGCGGCCAGATGGACGGCGACCAGCGACGACGAACACATCGTGTCCACCGTGACCGCGGGGCCCTCCAGACCCAGGGCGTAGGCGACCCGGCCGGACACCACTCCCCCGGCAGTGCCGAGCGCGCGTTCCAGGCTCAGGAACCCCTCGTAACCGCTGAGGTCAGGCGCGTAGTCCTGGTGCACGACACCCGCGTAGACGCCGACCTCGCTACCGCGCAGGCTGTGCGGCTCGATCCCGCCGCGTTCCAGCGCCTCCCAGGAGACCTCCAGGAGTTGGCGCTGCTGCGGGTCCATCGCGAGCGCCTCACGCGGGGAGATGCCGAAGAAGGCGGCGTCGAACTGGCCCGCGTCGTGCAGGAAGGCGCCCTCGCGCACGTACGTCGTCCCCGGGTTGTCCGGGTCGGGGTGGTAGAGACCTTCCAGGTCCCAGCCGCGGTCGTCGGGGAACGGGGTGTAGACGTCCGTGCCGTCGGTCAGCACCCGCCAGAAGTCCTCTGGGGTGCGGATCCCGCCTGCGAAGCGGCAGGCCATGGACACGATCGCGATCGGCTCGGCGGCGGCCTCGGTCAGCCGGGTGTTTTCCTGCTGCAGCCGGACGTTCTCCTTCAGCGAGGCCCGCAGGGCGTTGACGAGCTGCTCGTCAGGCACCGGCATAGTGGATCCCTCCGTGGTCGTCGCTGGGCCGAGTTCGTGATGCTCCCGAGGGGGCCTATCTGGGCGCTCCGAGGGCGCGTTGGACAAGCGCCGTCACATCCATGTCGTCGATCAGGTCGGCGTCGCCGTCTGGACCGGCCGCGGGAACCACGGCCTGGTCCGGGGAGTCCAGGTCGCTCCCGTCGCCGTCGACGGGGGCGAGCGCGAGCAGAGTCTGGAGCAGACCGGCCTGCTCGATCCGGGCGAGGGGGACGGACGCCAGCACCCGGCGGACCTCCTCCTCCCGCGCCACCGGGTCGTCGTCCGGCTCGCGCAGCAGCTCCTCGCGCAGGTAGCCGACGACGGCGTCCGGAGTCGGATAGTCGAAGATCAGGGTGGTCGGTAGTCGCAGTCCGGTGGCGACGTTGAGGCTGTTGCGCAGGTTCACCGCGGCGAGCGAGTCGAACCCGGCCTCCTGGAAGGCCTGCAACGCCCCGATCGCCTCGGCGCCGCCATGGCCGAGCACGGTGGCGGCATGGCCGCGGACCAGCCGGAGCAGCATCCGGTTGCGCTCCGCCTCGGGCGCGGCCCGCAGCGACTGGGCGAACGCGGACGCGGCATCGCCGTCCTGGTCCTCCATGGTCGCCCGCAGCGCGGCCGCGGCCTCTTCCAGGTCGGCGAGCAGCGGGCTCGGCCGCACGGAGGTGAACGCCGGCATGAACGCCGACCAGTTGACGTCTACGACCACCACAGCCCGGTCGTCCGCCTCCACCGCCTGCTCCAACGCTGACACCGCCAGTTCCGGTGCCATCGGCAGCACTCCGCGGCGGCGCAGTTGGGCGAGAGCGTCCTCGTCCATGCCGATCCCGACCTCGTCGAGGGCACCCCAGGCGATCGACGTCGCCCGCAGCCCGCTGCCGCGCCACTGGTCCACCAGAGCGTCCAGAACCGCGTTGGCCGCGCCGGACATCCCCTGGCCTCCGCCGCCCCACACCGCCGCGATGGAGGAGAAGACCACGAATGCCTGCGGCAGCATGTCCGCGAGGCGCTCGGCCAGCCACCGTGCCGGGTCAACCTTCACGGCCAGCACAGCGCCCACGTCGTCCGGCCCGCTCGCATCGACCGTGCTAGTCCAGGCGATGTCAGCGGCATGCACGACGCCGGTGAGCGGACGCTGGGGTCCGGCAGCGACAAGCACCGCGTCGAGCGCGGCGGTGTCGCCGGCAGCGCAGGAGGCCACGGTGGTGGCGAGGCCAAGCTCGGCGAGCGTGGCGCGCAGTCGCTCCACCGGGTCGGCTCCGTCCCCGGCGCCGGCCGCGGCTGAGGGCGAAGCCGCAGCCGCGCTCGACGGAGCCGGCGTGATGACGACGAGATGCTCGGCGCCATTGCGGGCCAGCCAGAGTGAAGCGTGCCGGCCCAGCCCCTGGGCGCCGCCGGTCACCAGCACCGTGCCGCTCGGGCGCCAGTGGTCCTCGACGGCCTCGGGTGCGGCGCGGCGCACGAGGCGGCGACCGTAGACACCGGACCGGCGAATCGCGAGCTGGTCCTCGCCGGTGTCGCCGGTCAGGACGCCGAGCAACCGGCGTACCGCGGACTCGTCCAGCCCAGGGGGCAGGTCGACCAGTCCGCCCCAGCGGTCGGCGTGTTCCAGGGCGACGGCCCGGCCAAGGCCCCACCACGCCGCCTGCGCCGGCGCGGTCACGGCGTCCTGCACACCGATGTCCACCGCGCCGCGGGTCAGGCACCACAGGGGTGCGACCACGTCGGCGTCCCCGAGGGCCTGCACCACGGTGAGCGCGCCGACGGCGACGTCCCGCGCCGCCTGCGCGCCCGTGTTGTCCGCGGTGGGCAGGCAGAGCACGCCGCGGACAACGCGCCCGGCGACGGTCTCGAGGATCCGCCCGGCGAGTGCGGATCGGTCGGTGCCCGCAGCCACCTCAAGCTCGACGGTGTCCAGGCCCAGCTCCACCAGCGCCCTGACAAGGCCGGCCCGATCCGACCCACCGGGGGCCGGCCGCAGCACCAGCCACGTGCCAGACGGCAGACCGGCCGGGTCCCGTTCCAGCTGTTGCCAGCTGACGTGGTGGCGCAGCTTGCGCGCCACCGACCTGCGCCGGCGCCGGCCGCGCCAGCCTGACAGCAGGGGCAGCACCGGCGCGAGCACACCGTCCCCGCCGCCCGCCAAGCCGAGGAGTCGACCGAGTTCGCCAGAATTGGGCCGTTCGACGGCGGCCCAGAACTCCTCGTCCTCGCCGCCCGCGGCACCGTCCAGCCCACCGGCCTCGCGAAGCCAGTAGCGCTGGCGGTCGAAGGCGTAGGTCGGCAGTTGCACCCGAGGGTTCGCGACAGGTGGCAGCACAGCCGTCCAGTCGACGGCGACGCCGGTCGTGAACACCTCGGCGAACGACGTCAGCAGCCGTCGCCGGCCACCGTCGTCGCGGCGCAGCGTGCCGGTCACGGCGACGGTGACCCCGGCGGCCTCGGCAACCTCGGTGATCGGCTGGATGAGCACCGGGTGAGGACTGATCTCGACGAAGGTCGTGAACCCGGCCGTGATCAGGTCTGCCGTCGCGGGCCCGAAGCGCACCTGGTGGCGCAGGTTCCGGTACCAGTAGCCGCTGTCGAGGACGCCGGCGTCGCCGATCCAGTCCCGCAGCAGCGTGGAGTAGAGGGGGATGACCGGGGCCCGCGCCTCGATCCCGGCGAGGTCCTCCGCCAGCACCGCCTCGAGTGCCTCCACCTGCGCGGTGTGCGAGGCGTAGTCCACCGCGACCCGTCGGACCCGAATGCCGTCCGAGGCCAGCTCCGTCAGAGCGCGGTCCAGCGCGTCATCGTCGCCGGCGATCACGACCGATACCGGGCTGTTCACCGCCGCGACCGTCACGCGCCCGGCCCACGGTCGCAGCCGCTGCTCCGCCTGAGCCGGTGCAATCCCGACCGCGGCCATCGCACCCCGGCCTGCAAGGCCGGAAAGGATCGCGGTGCTGCGGCGGGCCACGACGCGGGCAGCGTCACCGAGGCTCAGCGCGCCGGCCACGAACGCGGCGGCGATCTCGCCCTGCGAGTGCCCGAGCACGGCGTCCGGCACCACCCCGGCATCCGCCCACACAGCCGCGAGGGCGACCATCACGGCGAAGCTGCTGACCTGGACGACGTCGACCCGTTCGGCGAACGCGGCGTCGACCTCGCCGCGCAGCACAGCCGCCAGCGACCAGTCGATCCATGGCGCCAGCGCGTCGGCGCAGGCTTGGACCCGCGCGGCGAACACCGGGCTGCTGTCCATCAGCGCGCGGCCCATGCCCCGCCACTGCGCGCCCTGCCCGGGGAAGACCCAGACAAGTCGGCCGCCCCCCGCCGCGGCCGGACCGCCGACGACACCCGGGTGACTCTCGCCGCGGGCCAGCGCGCGCAGCCCGGCCAGGGCCTCGGCGTTCGTCGACGCGAGCACCACCGCCCGCCGGGTCAGCGTGGCCCGCTGGGTGACGAGCGCGCTCGCCAGGTCGGGCAGTGGGGTCGCGGCGTCGATGAGCTCGCCCAGCCGAGCGACCTGGCCGGCCAGCGCCGGCGTGGTCCGAGCGGAGATCACGAGCGGCAGGGCCTCGTACGCGGGATCGGAGCCGCCGTGGACGTCGCTGTCCGGGTCGCCGCTGGTCGGTGCGGACTCGGCGGTACTCGCCCCGCCGTCGAACAGGTCCTCGCCGGGTGCCTCCTCGATGATGACGTGTGCGTTGGTGCCGCTGGCACCGAACGACGACACTCCAGCCCGTCGGGGACGGCCGTCGCCGATCCAGTCCCGTTGCGACGTCAGCAGCCGCACCGCGCCCTCGGCCCAGTCGACCTGACCGGTCGGTTCAGCGACGTGCAGTGTGGCCGGCAGGACGCCGTGCCGCAGCGCTTGGACCATCTTGATGATCCCGGCGACCCCGGCGGCGGCCTGGGTGTGGCCGATGTTGGATTTGAGCGAACCCAACCACAGCGGCCGGCCCGGCTCCCGGTCCTGTCCGTATGTGGCCATCAGCGCCTGGATTTCGATCGGATCGCCCAGGACCGTGCCGGTGCCGTGGCCCTCCACCGCGTCGACGTCGGCCGGGGCCAGCCCGGCCGAGGCCAGTGCCTGCCGGATGACCCGCTGCTGCGAGGTCCCGTTCGGTGCCGTCAGTCCGTTGGAGGCGCCGTCGGAGTTCACCGCGCTCCCCCGCACCAGCGCGAGTACCCGGTGCCCGTGCCGCCTGGCGCGCGAGAGCCGTTCGAGCAGGAGGACCCCGACGCCCTCGGACCAGCCGGTGCCGTCCGCCGTCGAGGAGTAGGACCTGCACCGGCCGTCCGCGGACAGTCCGCGTTGCCGGGAGAACTCCACGAACGCGTCCGGGCTCGCCATCACGGTCGCGCCGCCGGCGAGGGCCATCGAGCACTCGCCGCGGCGCAGCGCCTGCGCTGCCAGGTGGATCGCCACGAGCGAGGAGGAGCAGGCGGTGTCGACCGTGACGGCCGGGCCCTCGAAGCCGAACACGTACGACACCCGACCCGAGGCGACGCTGGGCGACGTCCCGGTCATCACGTAACCCTCGGCGTCCGGCGGCACCTCTCGCAGCCGGCTGACATAGTCGTGGTGGACGATCCCGGTGAAAACGCCGACGTCACGCCCGCGCAGCGAGAGCGGGTCGATCCCGGCTCGTTCCAGCACCTCCCAGGACGACTCGAGCAGCAGCCGCTGCTGCGGGTCCATCGCGAGCGCCTCGCGGGGGGCGATGCCGAACAGCGCGGCGTCGAAGTGGGCAGCGTCGGTGAGGAAACCGCCGGAGCGAGTGTAGGTGGTGCCGGCGTGGGCCGGGTCCGGGTGGTACAGCCTGTCGATGTCCCAGTCCCGGTCGGCGGGAAAGCCGCCGATGGCATCCCGGCACTCGCGCAGCAGCGACCACAGTGCCTGTGGGCTGTCAGCACCGCCGGGCAGCCGGTTGGCCATGGCAACGATCGCGATCGGCTCATCCCGCTCGTCCGAGGTCGCAGGCGAGGAGTCCGCGGCGCTCGCTTCGGTGCCCCCGGACAGCTGTCCGAGCAGGTGGGTGGCCAGCAGCGCGGGGGTGGGATGGTCGAAAACGACAGTGTTGGGCAGTCGCAGACCGGTGTGGTCGCGAAGCCGGTTGCGCAGCCGGACCGCGCCCAGCGAGTCGAAGCCCATGGCCTTGAAGGGCTGATCCCGATCGTAGTCCTCCTCGGACGGGTGCCCGCTGTGACCGAGGACCACGAGCACGCTCTCGCGGACAAGGTCGGCCAGTGCCCGGGCCCGCCGGGTGTGTTCGACACCCGCCAGGTGATCGTCCGGTTGGCTGCCGCGGTCCCGTGGGAGCTCGGCCGCCGCGGCCGGGTAGCCCGGGTCGGTGTCGGGCGCGGCGGTGGGCTCCGGGCCGGGCCGCACCCAGTAGTGGCGGTGTTGGAAGGCATAGGTCGGCAGATCGACGTCCGGCACGGCAACACCAGCGCGCCCCAGGAACGCCGGCCAGTCGACGGCCACGCCGTGGGCGTGCAGGTCAGCAAACGCGGCACGCACGGCGGCGTCCTCGGCCTCCTCGGCCGGCAGCGCCGCGACCGCGTGCAACGCCGGCTGCCCTGCCGCGCCGTCGACCGGAAGGTCCAGGAGCATCGCGGTCAGGACGGCACCGGGACCGAGCTCCAGGACATGGGTGGCGCCCTCGGCCCGCAACGCCGCGACGGCGTCCGCGAACCGCACCGGCTGCCGGACCTGTTCCACCCAGTAGTCCGCCGTCGACCACCGACCCCGCTGGTCGGCCGCGCCCGTGAGCGTGGAGACGACCCGCAGCCGCGCGGGCCGATAGGTCAGCCGTTCGGCGACCGCCCGGAACTCGGGGAGCATGGGCTCCATCTGAGCCGAATGGAAAGCATGGCTGACGGCGAGCCGGTGGGTGCGCCGGCCGTGACCGGCCAGCTCGGCCGCGATGGCCAGCACGGCGTCCTCGGTGCCGGACAGCACCACCGCGTCCGGCCCGTTCACCGCGGCCAGGACCGCCGCCCCGGCGGTCCTGGCCAGCAGCGGCGCGACCTCCGCCTCGCTGGCCTGTACAGCGACCATGGCCCCGCCGCCGGGCAGGGCGTCCATCAGCCGCCCGCGGGCAGCGACGAGCGCGGCGGCATCCGCCAGCTCCAGCACGCCCGCGACGTGGGCCGCGGCCAGCTCGCCGACGGAGTGGCCGGCGGCGAGACCGACCTGGACCCCCCAGGAGGCGAACAGCCGGAATAGCGCGGTCTCCAGCGCGAAGAGTCCGGCCTGGCCGTAGACCGTGCGTTCGAGCAGCGCGGCGTCCGCCGACCCGGGCGCGGCCGACAGCACGGCGCCTAGCGGGCGGGGCAGGTGGCCTTCGAGGTGGTGCTCGAGGGCGCCGAGCGCATCGCCGAAGGCGGCCCGGAACACCGGGTGCCGTTGCACGAGCTCGGCGCCCATCGCGGCCCGCTGGCTGCCCTGACCGGTGAACACCACGGCCAGCTTGCCCTCGCTCGCCGTGCCGGTGGTCAGGCCCGGGACCGAAGTGCCCGCCTCCAACGCCCGCAGCCGTGCGACCAGGCCGGCTCTGTCGACCGCCGTGACGACCGCGCGCTGTGGCAGGTGCGCCCGGGTGGCGACGAGGGCATGTGCGGCGTCGTGTACTGCCAGTTCCGGCCGGGCCGCCAGGAACGCGGCCAGCCGACCGGCCTGACCACGAAGGCCCGCCGGGGAACGGCCGGACACCGGTAGCACGGCGGGCGCGCCAGGATCATCGGCCAGTGGTCGCGTCGCCGGTCGATCGCCTTCAGGCCCGTCGCTCGCGGGTGGCTCGGCGACGATGACGTGCGCGTTCGTGCCGCCGATGCCGAACGAGGAGATTCCGGCCCGCCGGGGGCGCCCGGTGCGCGGCCACTGCCGGGCCGTCGTCAGGAGCCGGACCCCGCCGCCAGACCAGTCAACATGGTCCGAAGGCCGGTCCGCGTGCAGCGTGCGGGGTAACACGCCGTACCGCAGGGCCATGACCATCTTGATCACGCCCGCGACGCCGGCGGCCGCCTGGGTGTGACCGAGGTTCGACTTGATGGACCCGAGCCACAGCGGCTGGCCCTGCGGCCGGCCCGCCCCGTAGGTCTCTAGCAGCGCCTGCGCCTCGATCGGGTCGCCGAGGGTGGTACCGGTGCCGTGACCCTCGACGGCGTCGATGTCCGCCGGCTCCAGCCGGGCGTCCGCCAGCGCGGCCCGGATCACCCGCTGCTGCGCCGGCCCGTTCGGGGCGGTCAGACCGTTCGAGGCGCCGTCGGAGTTCACCGCGGATCCCGCGACGACCGCGAGCACCTGGTGCCCGGCCTGGCGCGCGTCACAGAGCCGCTCCAACAGGAGCAGCCCGACGCCCTCCGACCAGCCGGTCCCGTCGGCCGCGTCGGAGAACGCCTTGCAGCGCCCGTCCGGTGCCAGGCCCCGTTGCCGCGAGAACTCCACGAACGTCTGCGGATCGGCCATCACCATGACGCCGCCGGCCAGCGCCATCGAGCACTCACCGGATCGCAGCGCCCGGGCTGCCAGATGCAGAGCGACCAGCGACGACGAGCACGCCGTGTCGAGCGTGAGAGCCGGGCCCTCGAACCCATGGTGGTAGGCCAGCCGGCCGGACAGGACGCTGGCCGACGACCCGGTCAGCCGGTACCCCTCGGTCTGCGGCGTATCCCGCACCAGCACGGCGTAGTCGTGGCTGTTCACACCCGTGAACACGCCGACCTCCCGGCCGGCCAGCGACGTCGCGTCGATGCGGGCATGCTCGAACAGCTCCCACGACGTCTCCAGCAACAGCCGCTGCTGCGGATCCATCGCCAACGCCTCGGCCGGTGAGATGCCGAAGAATCCGGCGTCGAAGCCGCCAGCGTCGTCCAGGAACCCGCCGTGGCGAACGTAGGACGTCCCGGGGTGGTCGGGGTCCGGGTGGTAGAGCTGTTCGACATCCCAGCCCCGGTCAGCGGGAAACTCGGTCACCGCGTCGCCGCCCTCGGACACCAGCCGCCAAAGGTCCTCCGGGCTGTGCACGCGCCCCGGGAAGCGGCAGGACATCGCGATGACCGCGATCGGCTCTTCCGTCGATGCGGTCCGGGCGCTCGGGGTGGCCGGCGCGGCGGCGAACAGCCTGGCCCGCAGGTGCTCCGCAAGAGCGCTCGGGCGCGGATGGTCGAAGACCATCGCCGCCGGCAACGGGCAACCGGTGGCCTGAGCCAGCCGATTACGCAGTTCCACCGCGGTGAGTGAGTCAAAGCCGGCGTCCTTGAAGGTCCGTCCGGGGGAGATCGCCTTCAGGTCACGGTGCCCGAGCACCTCGGCCGCATGCCGCCGCACCAGCCGCTCCAGCCGTTCGGTCTGCTCCTGTGGCGCGAGCCCGGCCAGCTCCGATCGCAGTGACTCCGCCCGCCGCACGGGTGAGCCGTCGGCCGGAGCCGGCACGCCGGCCAGGGAGCGCAACGGCGCCGCGACCGGCTCCCCGCCGGCTACGGCCCGCAGTCCGCCGAGGTCGAAATGGGCGGCGACCAACGGGCTGCCTGTCCCCGCACCGGCCAGCAGGGCGTCGTCCAGCAGCGCGCAACCCTCGGTCGCCGAGAGCCCCACCATCCCGGAACGGCGGGTCCGGCCCAGGTCCGCTACGCCAAGGTGGTCGGTAAGCCCACTCACCTCGTTCCAGTACCCCCAGGCGATGCTGGTGGCCGGCCGCCCGGCGGCCCGTCGGCGAGCGGCCAGGGTGTCCAGCACGGCGTTGGCGGCGCCGTAGTTGGCCTGGCCAGGATTGCCGAGGACACCGGCGGCCGAGGAGTACAGCACGAACGCGGCCAGGTCAAGATCGCGGGTCAGCTCGTCCAGGTGCCGGGCGGCGTCCACCTTGGGCCGCAGCACGGCGTCGAGCCGTTCGGCGGTCATTCCCGCCACCACGCCGTCGTCCAGCGCGCCGGCGGCGTGCACCACAGCGGTCAGCGGCGCCTGGGCCGCAACGGCGGCCAGCAGCGCGACGAGCTGGCCGCGGTCGCTGACGTCGCACGCCGCCAGCGTCACCTGGGCGCCCAGCTCGGCGAGTTCGGCGCGCAGTGCGCCGGCACCGGCGGCCTGCGGGCCGCCGCGACTCGCGAGCAGCAGATGGCGGACGCCATGCTGGCGGACCAGGTGCCTGGCGGTGATCGCGCCGAGGGTTCCGGTACCGCCGGTGATCAGGACGGTGCCGTGCGGGTCCAGCGGGAGGCCCGCCACCGCGGCGGGCACGCCGGTGTCGGCGGTGGCCGAGTGCTGGGGCGGCCGAGCGAGTCGCGGCGCGCTGGCGACCGACCCGCGGACCCGGATCTCGGGCTCGTCACCGGCCAGTGCCTTCCCGAGCAGCTCGTCCGTCAGCCGTTCGTCGGCCGCCAGTTCGACGAGCACGATCCGGCCCGGGTGTTCGGAGGCCGCGCAGCGCAGCAGCCCGCGGACGGCGGCCGCGCCGAGGTCGTCGCTGGCCTCGCCGTGCACGACGAGACGACTCGCTTCGAGCGACGGCTGGGCGAGCCAGGCCCGCAGCACGTCGAGGACCGCGCCGGCGGCGACCCTGGGATCGTCCGTCCCCCGCGGTGCCTCGAAGAGCACGACATCGGGCCTCTGGCCCTCCGCCTGTTCGACGGCGCCCGCGTCCGTGACCCGCGCGACGCGGAGCGCGGGCGAGCGGGCCCCGGTCCAGTCGAGGTCGGTCCAGTCGAGGTCGGCCCAGTCGAGGTGGTACAGCGGAAGTCGCGCGCCGACGTCGGCCAGGGAGAACGGCCGGGCCTCGATGGAGGCGGCGGTGAACACTGGCGCGCTGTCCAGGCTGTCCAGGCTGTCCAGGCGCAGGGCCAGGCCGCCGCCGACGTGGGACACCGACGGTCGGACCTCGCTCGCGTCGGTCGTCCACAGCCGCACGCCGGACCAGACGGCGTCGATCGTGCCCGCGGGCAGCTGCGCCCGCACGGCCGCGTCGAGCAGCGCCGGATGCGGGTCGTGGCGACCCGCGCCCCCGGGGACGGAGCTGGTCAACGCGGCGCCGCCCGCGGCGTGACCACGGTCGGCGGGAGCACGGTCGGCGGGAGCAAGGTCGGCGGGAGCACTCGCGGGCGGGCCCACGGCTGTCCCGAGGAGCCCGGTGGCATGGCGCGTCCAGGTTCCGTGCCGATCATCGGCGGCCCGCGACCAGATCTCCACGGGGCGACCGCCGGACTCGTCCTCGGCCCCCGCCGCGATCTCGACGTCCCGGGCGCCGCGCTCGGGCAGGAGCACCGGCCGGGCGACCTCAAGGCGCTCGACCACGGGGGCACCGATCTCGCCGCCGAAGCGGAGCAGTGCCTCTACCAGCGCGGCATTGGGCACCAGGGCACCGCCGGAGACGGCGTGCTCGGCCAGCCACGGGTGCGCGGCGGCGGTCCACCGCGCGACCGCCAGGAAGCCGCCGGTCGCGGGCAGGTCGGCGACCGCACCCAGCAGGGGATGGCGGGTGGCGGCCAGGCCGAGCCTGGCCGGGTCGGTTACGGCGGTACCGGCCAGCCAGTAGCGCTGGTACTCGAAGGCATAGGTCGGCAGGTCGACCCAGTCGGAGCCGGCCGGGGTCACAGCGGCCCAGTCCACCGGCGCGCCGTGCACGAAGGCCTCAGCCAACGAGGTCAGCAGCCGGGTGAGACCACCGTCGTCCCGGCGAAGGGTGCCGTGGGCTGCGACCGCGACGCCCAAGGCGTCCGCGGTCTCGGTGATCGGCGCGACGAGCAGCGGGTGGGCGCTGATTTCGACGAACGTCGTGAAGCCTGTCGCGATGAGATCTTCCACCGCCGGGCCGAAAAGTACCTGGTGGCGCAGGTTTCGATACCAGTAGTCGCCCTCCAGCTCGCCGGCATCCCGAATCCAGGCCCGGGTGAGCGTGGAGTAGAACGGCAGCACAGGCGCCTGCGACCGGATCCTGCCGAGCGCTGCCGCGAGATCGGATTCGACCGCCTGGACGTGCGGCGTGTGCGAGGCGTAGTCAACTGCCAGCCGCCGGATCCGGACGCCGTCTGCCGCGAGTGCGTTGAGCGCCTCACCAAGGGCGTCGTCGTCACCGGCGACCACCACCGACACCGGGCTGTTGACCGCCGCCACCGACACCCGGCCGGACCAGGGCCTCAGCCGCTCGCCCACCTCGGACTGGGCCAGCGCCACCGACGCCATCGCGCCACGGCCGGACAGCGAGGCGGCGATGGCGTGTGCCCGGGCCGAGACGATCCGGGCCGCGTCGTCGAGCGTGAGCGCGCCAGCGACGCACGCGGCGGCGATCTCGCCCTGGGAGTGGCCGAGGACGGCATCCGGCACGATGCCGGCCGACGTCCAGACCTGGGCGAGGGCGACCATGACCGTGAAGCTGGTGACCTGAACGATGTCGACCCGCTGCGCGAAGCCGGCCTCGGCCCGCCCGCGCAGGACGTCCTGCGGCGACCAGTCGATCCACGGCGCGAACGCCGCGGCGCACTCCTGTACCCGGGCGGCGAAACCGGGGTGACTGTCGAGAAGCTCACGGCCCATGCCGAGCCACTGGCCGCCCTGCCCGGGAAACACCCACACCAGCCGGCCGCCGGCCGCGCCGTCGCGCGCCGTGACAACCACCGGATCGGACTCGCCGCGGGAGAGCGCGAGCAGTGCCGCACGGGCCTGCTCGCCGTCCCCGGCAACGACGACGGCACGCTGTTCGTGGACGGCCCGGTGCCGCACCAGGGCCGAGGCCAGATCGACCAACGACGGTGTGGTCGCGTCCAGGTAGACGTAGGGGAAACCGGCGTGGTCCAGACGCCGGGCCCGCCAGACGTCGGCCTCCCGGTCCAA
>NZ_JALKFU020000469.1 GCF_023242965.2 Frankia sp. AgKG'84/4 | reverse complement strand
GGTCCCGGCCGGCCTCGAGATGGCCGACGTCGGTGGCGGTCAGCGCCTTGGGATCGAGACCACGGCTGATGAGCACCAGCCGGGACGCCGCCCGGGCGATCACGCCGTCCAGGGCGCCGAACGGCCGCAGCGCGAGCAGCTCGCCGTGCACCACGGCGGCCACGACGATCGCGGGGGCGATGGTGGGGGCGACGAGTAGCCCGGTCAGGCCATCCAGCCGGATCGAGGTCTCCATCGAGGTGGGCGGTGGACCCAGCCGCAGCGGATCCGTGGCGTCCCCGAAGCCGGCGTCGGCCCGGGGCCGGCCGAGCACCTCGTCGGGCAGGACGCCGCGACCCAGCAGGACGTGCATGCGCGCCAGCGCCTGCCTGGGCGCCCGCTCCCAGGCGGGTGCCAGCACCCCGAGCTCGCCGTAGAGACGCACCGTTCCCAGCACGACCGGCGAAAGCTCTCCGTCCGTCTGGCCGTCGCTGTCCGTCAGGTGGCGGCGCAGGAACTCCAGCGCGACGTCCTCACCTTCCAACGCGGCGCACGCACGGGCGGCTCGCAGGGATGCCTCCGTGGTGACCTCGGCGCTCTGCCGGCGCAGAATCCGATGCCGCAGCAGGGTGTCGACGGCCGCGCGGGCCGTGTCCGCGGCCGCGCGCACGCCGGGAAGCTCGGCGACGCGGGCGAGCGGGTCGGCGGCGAGGACTGATCCCGACGGTCGTTGGCTCACCGTTCGCACGCTACCGGTCTGCGTTCCGCCAGGCTGCCGGTCGGCCGGTCGCGGGCCCGCCGGCAGCCGGCGGTGGACCCTCGCACGCAGGGCCGTCGGGGGTGTCACAACGCCTCAGCCGCGTCGTTCGCCCCTGTCGGAGCCCTGTTCGCGGGAGACTGTGGTCAGGACATGGGGGTGCGCGGGCCACCCCACGCTGGGCAATCGGCCGCGCGTCCCGACCGCTGCGGGCGGGCGGCGGCCAGAGGGAGGACGAAGCGTGTCGTCGACTACTGCCGGAAAGGCGCCGGGCGCCCGGGAGCCTTCCCTGGGCGAGCTGGTGGCGCTGGCCACCCGCGACGTCTCATTGCTCGTCCGCCAGGAGATCAACCTGGCCAAGGTCGAGCTCGCCAGACAGGCCGTGTCGGCCACGCTGGGAATCGCGTTCCTGGGAGCGGCGGCGGGACTTGGTCTGGGGGCGCTGATCGCCGTCACGGTCTTCCTGGGTGAGCTGTTCACCTGGGCGGGCGTCGAGCGGTTCTGGGCGTACGGGCTCACCGCGCTGCTGTATCTGGTGCTAGCGGGTGTGCTGGTGCTGTTCGCGGTGATGCGGTTCCGCCGGCTCTCACCGCCCGAACGGACCATCCAGACGGTTCGGGACGACATCGCCTGGCTGCGCAATCCGACTGCGGCCCCGACGGGACCGGCGGTGCAGGCCGCTCGGCCCGGGCCGTCGCCCCACCCGGTGGCCACGACGCCGCCGGGCGCTCCCGCCGGGTCCTGAGAGCGTCCGGGCGGGCCCGGACCTGCCGCTTCCGGCCACCGGCGGTGCCGGTTCGCGGGGGGTCTGCCATTCTGGCTGGCGATGGAGGACACCGTTCCCGAGCCCGGCAGCGTCCTGATCGACGGGCCGTGGCGGCATCGTGACGTCTCCGCCAACGGAACCCGGCTGCACATCGCCGAGATCGGCCGCGGGCCGCTCGTCCTGCTGCTACATGGCTTCCCGCAGTTCTGGTGGGCCTGGCGCCATCAGCTCACGGCCCTGGCCGCGGCCGGTTACCGCGTCGTCGCGCCGGATCTGCGTGGCTACGGGGCGAGCGACAAGCCGCCGCGGGGCTACGACGCGTTCACCCTGTCCGACGACGTCGCCGGCCTGATCCGGGCGCTCGGCGAGCGGGACGCGGTGATCGTGGGCCACGACTGGGGCGGTCTGCTCGGCTGGACCACGGCGATCCGTCATCCGGCCGTCGTGCGCCGCCTGGCGGTCCTCGCCATGCCGCACCCACTGCGGCTGCGCCACCAGATCGCCGTGGATCCTCGCGGCCAGGGCGCGGCGAGTCGGTACCTGCTCGGCTTCCAGCTGCCATGGCGCCCGGAGCGAGGCCTGGTCACCGGGGACGCCGCCCAGGTCGGGGCGCTGTTGCGGGACTGGGGCGGGGTGGGCTACCCGGGCGAGGAGGAAGAACGGCGCTACCGCGCGGCGATGCGCATCCCGGGGGTCGCGCACAGCTCGCTGGAATACCACCGGTGGATCTTCCGGTCGCTGTTCCGGCCGGACGGGGCGCGTTTCGCCAACGTCCTGCGCCGCTCCCTACGGGTGGACACGCTGCAGATCCACGGCGCGGCCGACCGCTGTTTCCTGCCGTCCACGGCGCAGGGCTCGGGTCGTTATGTCAGCGCCTCCTACTCCTGGCGGCTGCACGACGGCGTCGGGCACTTCCCGCACGAGGAGATCCCGGACGTCATCAACGCCGAGCTGACGGCCTGGCTCGAGTCCTGAGCGCGCAGTCCCGGATCGGCCACCCGTCCCAGCCGGTCAGCGTCCCGGGTCAGTCACAGCCCTGGGTGCTCACGGCCGCCACGGCGGAACTTCCGACGGTCGCGGCGGTGCCGACCTCCGCGGCGCTGAGCACGTAGCCGGTGTCGGAGTCGCCGATGGCCGCGGCGAACACCACGCCGAGCACCGTGCCGTCGGGGGCGAGCAGCGGGCCGCCGGAGTTGCCCGGTAGGACCTGGCCGCGCACCGCGTAGATGTCGCGGACGACGGTGCCGCGTTCGTAGATGTTCGCCGCTCGGGCCCGCTGATGATCGCGGATACGCGCCGCCACGGTGGTGTACGGCCCGTCCTGCGGGTAGCCGGCGATCACCGCGGGGTCCTGCTCGGCGGCGGCGGGACTCGAACGGAACCGCAGCGGCGGACGCTGCAGGTCCGGGACGCGCAGCACGGCGACGTCCCGGTCCGGATCGAACAGGACGACCTCGGCGGAGAGGGTCCCGGTCGACAGGACGACGGTGGGATGGCGCACGCCGGCGACGACGTGCGCGTTGGTCATGACCCGTTGCGGGGAGATGACGAAGCCCGAGCCCTCGACCCGCTGGCCGCAGGACGGCGCGACCCCGCGGATCTTGACGATGCTCGCGGCGGCGTCGATCACGCCAGCGGCGGCGGTCGTCGCCTGGTCCGGTGGGCTCACGGAGACGGTCCGCTGGCTGTGGATGCCGGCGAAGACCTCGGGGAACTCGTGGCCGTTGGCGAGTTGCCGCAGGTCGGCGAAGGCGTCGCGGACCTGGTTCGGCATGCCGGAGTCGACGGCTGCCAGGACGCGGGAGCTCGCTACCGCCCGGGCGAGCGAGGCGTACCCGGAGCGCTGCACGGCTGTCGCCAGCAGCCAGGCGACGAGCAGCACGGACAGGGCGGAGAGCACCCCGCCGGCGAGCGCGTCGACAGTCCGGCCGGGCTGCCAGGTCAGCCTGTCGCGCACCGCGACCGCCAGTGCGGTCCCGGCGATCTGCCCGGCCATGGCGAGCCCGAGCACGACCAGCAGGCCGATGATCGCACCATGGTCCTGCTGGTTGACCAGATCGGTGAACGGCTTCGCGATCTTGGCGCCGAGGACGCCGCCGCCGAGGAACCCGACGAACGACAGCGCACCGACCAGAAAGCCGTGTCGGTACCCGGAGATCGCGAAGAGGACCGCGACCGCCAGCAGGGCGACGTCGAGCAGATTCGGCACAGCGCCGCCCCAACCCGACTTAGGTGATCTTCAAAGTGGCCGTCATGTTGGGATGCAGCGTACAGACCACCTGGTAGTCCCCCGGTTTGGTCACCGCGAACGTGATGCTCTGCTTCTCCCCGGCGGAAACGATCTTCGTGGTGGCGTCGGGAATGGTGGGTATGACGAAGTTGTGCGGCGGGGAGCCCGCCGCGACCGAGAAGTCGACCCGGATCCGGCCCGGCTTCGCCACCAGCTGGGAGGCGGAGAACTTCATGCTGGGCAGGCCGGTCACGGCGAAGACCTGGACGCCGTCCGCGCCTTCGGTCGCCGCCAGGGTCGGTCCGGCGGACGGGCTCGAACCGCCGTCCCCGCCGCAGCCGGCGGCTCCCAGCAGCACAGCGAGCAGCACCGTCACCAGCGTGAGCCCGGCTCGTCGACCGCGACCGCCCCGGCTCGCGGGTGCGCCGCGGCACTCGGACCGGTCGTCGTGGCGCGGCTGACGGTCGGCGACCGCGCCGTCCGCGGTACAGGTCATTCGGGGGGCCTCTCAGTAGTCGGGACGGTCCGGCTGGCTCAGGAC
>NZ_JALKFU020000468.1 GCF_023242965.2 Frankia sp. AgKG'84/4 | reverse complement strand
GGCCGCCCGGCCCCACGCCGGCGAAGCCGCCGCGCAAGCGCCGGCGCGGCCGGCTGCTGGCGATCATCGCGGTCGTGCTCGTGGTGCTGTTCGTGGTGGGCGACCGGGTCGGTGTGGTCATCGCCAAGGGGCAGATGCGCAAGCAGGTCGAGGCCTCGGTTGCCGAGAACCTCAAGCCCGGCGACCCGGTGCCGACCGTCACCGACGTCAGCATCGGCGGGTTCCCCTTCCTCACCCAGGTGCTCTTCGGCAAGTTCACCGACATCGGCGTCGGTATCGACGGCATCCCGACCCCCGGCCCGAAGATCAGCTCCGTGAAGGCCCACCTGCGGGGCGTGCACGTGCCGCTGGGCGACGCCCTCACCGACAACGTGGGCCAGGTGCCCGTCGACGAGGTGCGGGCCACCGTCTTCATCACCTACGCCGACCTCAACGCCTATCTCGCCAAGCAGGCCGGAGCCGTCCAGGTGAACCCGGTCGACGGTGGCAAGCAGGTGGAGGTGCTCGGCACCGTGGACGTGCCCGGCTTCCGCTCCCAGCAGGTGGGCGGCGTGACGACGTTCGGGGTCACGGACAACTCCCTGACGCTGGCACCGTCCGGGCTGAAGGTGGTGGGTGGGCTGAACTTCAGTATTCCGCTGCCGACCGGAGTGTTCCCCGCGATCCCCATCCCGGTGTCCGGGCTACCGTTCCACCTGAAGCTGGTGAAGGCGTCGACAAACGCGACCGGCCTGTCTCTCACAGCGACCGCCAAGGACCTGGTCCTGCCCGCGAAATAACTTGCCGTCACCGATCGGCGCAGCACGGACCGCTTTTCCGTTTGGCCGAGATGATTCGTGACACGTTCACGGTGTCTCGGATCGGCGCCGTCCGACCGGCGAGCCATCTGCGAGCCATCTGCGAGCTATCGGTGACCCAGCGGTACCGATGCCGCTGCGGCTGGCCGCCGGTCGGGTGCCGTCGTGCACCCGGGCCCGCGCGGCGGGCCATGCCGCGCCTCCGTCATGCCGCGGCCATGCCGCGCCTCCGTCATGCCGCGGCCATGCCGCGGCGCCGGTCGGTGGACTGTCGACGGTTCTAGCCACCACTGATGACGTGCGGGAATCGGCCGGATGCGGAACGCGCGGAACCCGTGGCGATGCGGTGGCCCGGCCGGTCAGATCGGCGACATTCGCCACTCCCGCGGTGCTCCGCGCGGCATTCTCATAAAGTGCCGCACGGGAGTCGCGCGCCGCAGGTGCCCGTCGCCATCGGGGATCGGCCTCCGGGCCCGGGGTGAATCCGTGTTCAGCGGCAGGCCCGAAGGGCCAGGATGAAGATCAAAATCGAAAAGGCGGCGGAACCCGAGAGATGTCCACAGGTCCAAACGCGGCGGCGGCATCCGTCAATCGTCACCCGGGGTGGATCAAGGTCATCCCTCGACGCTACGATCGGACATCCGGCATGATCGGTCAACCCGCGTGACCGCTCGATGTGGCATCGCCGCCCGCCCGGGCGGCGTGGATAGGCCTGGTTCCGGCGTCCGAACTGGTGACAGCGCTCGATCTGGCGACAGCGCTCGATCTGGCGACAACGCTCGAACTGGTGACAGCGCTCGACTTGGTGACATGGTGGAGTTCGGCGGGACAACCCGGCCAGAGTCCCGTCGCGAAGGGGGAAACACGTGCAGACGACCTTCCTGAGAGTCGTCACCGAAGCTGGTGCGGCGACCGTACCCGCCGACGCCCAGTTCATCATCGGCCGTGCCCGGACCGCCGACTACGTCATCGCCGACAGCCGGGTGTCCCGTCGTCATCTCCTCATCGAGCGCACCGGCGGCGGCTGGGTAGTGCGCGACGTCAGCTCCAACGGCACCTGGCTCGACGGCCAGCGGATGCCCGAGGCCGTCGCCGTCGACGGGGAGATCCGGTTCCGGCTCGGCACGCCGACCGGCCCCGAGGTCGTCGTGCACGAGGAGTTCCCGCAGGGCCGCGGCCCGGTGGACGAGCCGGCCTACGACCCCGGCTACGACATGCAGACCATGCTGCCCAACGCCACCGGCTACACCCCGCCGCGGGCGACCGGCAACCGCGGCGGCGGTCGGGCCCACCAGGGCGCGACGAGCCCGGCGCAGCGTGGACGCGACTACGACGACTACGACGACCGCCGCCGCGACGACCGCGACGACCGCGACGACCGCGACCGTGCCGCCGGCCTCACCAGCCTCGAGCAGGAGCACGAGCGGCGCACCACCTACCGCCTGCGCCAGGGCACGATGTCGATCGGCCGCGCCCGTAACAACGACGTCGTCATCACCGACCTGCTCGCCTCCCGCCGGCACGCCGAGCTCTACATCGGCCGCGGCGGCGTGCAGATCGCCGACCTCGACTCCGCCAACGGCGTGTTCGTCAACGGTCGCCGGATCAACCGGACGGACCTGAACCAGGGCGACGTCATCGCCGTCGGCCACCACATCTTCCAGCTCGAGGGCGACCAGCTCGTCGAGTACATCGACTCCGGGGATGTCAGCTTCGAGGCCGACGCCCTCAACGTCTGGGCCGGCCAGAAGCAGCTCATGCACGACATGACGTTCAAGCTGCCCGGCCGCGCCCTGCTCGGCGTCGTCGGGCCGTCTGGCGCCGGCAAGTCGACCCTGCTCAACGCCCTGACCGGCTTCCGCCCCGCGGACAAGGGCACCGTCCGCTACGCCGGCCGGGACCTCTACTCCGAGTACGACGAACTGCGGCGCCGGATCGGCTACGTGCCGCAGGAAGACCTTCTGCACACCTCGCTGACGGTCCGCAAGGCCCTCGAGTACGGCGCCCAGCTGCGCTTCCCGCCGGACGTCACCAAGGACGAGCGCCGCACCCGGGTCGACGAGGTGCTCGCCGAGCTCGGCCTCACCCAGCACGCGAACACCCAGGTCTCGCGGCTCTCCGGTGGTCAGCGCAAGCGGACCTCGGTGGCACTCGAGTTGCTCACCCGGCCCACCCTGCTCTACTTGGACGAGCCGACCTCCGGCCTCGACCCGGGCATGGACAAGAACGTCATGGAGTCGCTGCGCAAGCTGGCGGACGACGGCCGGACCGTCGTCGTCGTCACCCACAGCGTCGCCCAGCTCGACCTCTGCGACTACATCCTCGTCCTCGCGCCCGGCGGCTACGTCGCCTACTTTGGGCCGCCGGGAGAGGCGCTGACCTTCTTCGGCAAGCGCGACTACCCGGACGTCTTCCTCAACCTGGAGGCGACACCGGGCGCCGAGTCGGCCGCGAAGTTCCGCAACTCCCGGTACTTCGTGCCCGCCTCGATCACCGCGCCCTCGGCGCGGCCCGCGCCGGAGGAGCTTCCCTCGCTGCGCCAGCAGTCCGTCGCCTCCCAGCTGGCTACGCTGAGCCGACGAACGATGGCCGTCGTCGCCTCGGACAAGTCCTACCTACGGCTGATCATCGCCTTCCCGTTCCTGCTGGGCCTGATCCCCAGAGCCATCGGTGGAAACTTCGAGCTGACGGCAGATCAGGCCAAACAGTTCTCCCCGAACTCCGACGGTCCAACGATCCTGCTGATCATGGTTCTCTGCGCCTGTTTCATGGGCATGGCGAACTCGGTCCGCGAGATCGTCAAGGAACGGGCGATCTACCGCCGAGAGAGAGCCATCGGCCTGTCCCGGTCGGCTTACATCCTCTCGAAGGTCGTCGTCCTCGTCTTCATCACCATCGCGCAGGCGATCCCCTTCACCCTGATCGGCCTCGCCGGGCGAACCCCGAAGACCGGACTCGTCCTCGGCAACTCGCTCCTCGAGATGCTCATCGCCGTCATCGTCGTCTCGCTCGCCTCGGCGATGCTCGGCCTGCTCATCTCCGCCATGGTCGACAACGCGGACAAGACCATGCCGCTGCTCGTCCTGCTCACCATGGGCCAGCTGATCTTCTCCGGTGGCATCGTCCCGGTCCACGGCACCGTCGGCCTCGAGCAGGTCTCCTACATCGCGCCGGCCCGCTGGGGCTTCGCCTCCATGGCGTCGATCGCCGACCTGAACCGCATCACCCTGGCCGGCGTGACCCGCCCCGACGACCCGACGAAGAAAATCAACCCGAAGGTCGTCGTCGACCCGACCTGGCAGCACACGGTCTCGACCTACGTCACCGACATCGCCGCCGGCGTCGTCGTAGGCCTCATCTGCGTCATCATCGCCTCCATCCTCATCCGCCGCATGGACCCCAAAGTCGTCAAGCGCGCCCCCGCCGCCCCCATCAGCGGCCCCCCGCGCCGCTAGCGCCGCCCCCCGCCGCGGCCCCCCC